>JBBQLI010000048.1:0-22791 GCA_038327765.1 Candidatus Limnocylindrales bacterium
CGGGGCGCCACGTCTGGCCGCAACCTGGTCAAATGTGCACCGCATGCACCTTGGGCGAGGAACGACGCCGATCCGTCGGCCGCGTGAGCCTTGACCAGGCCTGATCCACGCTCACGAACCTTGGAGCCGGCACGGATCCGAGGCCGATCTGGCGAGGATCGGCGCGAAAGCATCGTCCAAGGTGCACACGCTGCACATTCGATGAAGTTTCGTGGCCCGGCACCGGCTCCGACCGGCGCCGACGGCCGCCGCCACGGGCCGCCGCAGAACCCACCGTCGACGGGCTGAGATCGTCGCCCGGAGCGGCCTGCGCCGCGTGCTACACTCCGCCGCGCACGACGTCGACCGGGAAGAGTAGCGTCGGACAGTCTCCAGAGCGAGCGCGGGACGGTGTGAGCCGCGTGGGATCGCCGATCGTGAAGGTCGCTCGCGAGTCGTGACGCTCGGCGTCCGATAGCGCGCCACGAGGGCACCGGATCCGGTCCGCCGTGATGAACGGCACGATCCCGGCGCCGAACCAGCAGGTGGTACCACGACCCGTTCGTCCGCTGGACGAATGGGCGTTTTCATTTCCGAGGGATCCATGGCTGAGCTGCCGAAGGCCTATACGCCCCGTGACGTCGAGGGCGAGATCTACGAGCGCTGGCTCGCCGCCGACGTCTTCGCGCCCGACGGTGCCGGTTCGACCGCGGATCCACGCCTCCCGACGTTCACGGTCATCCAGCCGCCGCCGAACGTCACAGGCTCGCTTCACCTCGGCCACGCGCAGCGAACCGCCGTCGAGGACCTGATGGTCCGTCACGCCCGGATGCGCGGTCACGCGGCGCTGTTCCTGCCCGGCCTGGACCATGCCAGCATCGCCGCCCAGTTCGTCCTCGATGGGATCCTGGCCAAGGAGGGCCTCGACCGCCAGTCCCTAGGGCGCGAGCGATACCTCGAACGGATGCGCGCGTTCTCCGACTCAACCCGCCACGTGATCCTCGACCAGCAGCGACGCGTCGGCGCTTCGGCGGACTGGGGCCGCCTTCGATACACGATGGACGACGGTTCAGCGAAGGCGGTCCGAGCTGCGTTCGAGCGGCTCTACCGCGACGGTCTGGCGTATCGGACCGAAGCGCTCGTCAACTGGTGCCCCGGTTGCCGGACCAGCGTCAGTGACCTCGAAGTCATCGCCACCCCTGAGACCGGCACGCTCTGGTCGATCCGGTACCACCTCATCGACGAGGCGACCGGCAGGCCCGAACCCGACGGGACGATCACGGTCGCGACCACTCGCCCTGAGACGATCCTCGGAGACACCGGCGTCGCGGTGCACCCGGACGACCCGCGTTACACGGCCCTCGTCGGGCGCCGCGTGCGCATCCCGTTCGTGGGCCGCGACGTCCCGATCATCGCCGACGACGTCGTGGATCCGGCCTTCGGGACCGGTGCCGTGAAGATCACGCCCGCCCACGATCACGACGATCACGCGACCGGGCTTCGCCACGGTCTCGCGGTCATCACGATCCTCGCTGACGACGCCACGATCGCCGGCACCGGTACCCCGTACGACGGCCTTGACCGCTACGAAGCGCGTCGGCGGATGGTCGCGGATCTCGAGACGACGGGCGATCTCGTGAGCTCGATCCCGCACGAGATGGTCATCGGCCGCTGCCAGCGCAGCGACGACGTCATCGAGCCGCGCCTCAAGACGCAATGGTTCATCCGAACCCAGCCCTTGGCCGCCCGCGCGCTGGCGGCCACGCGCGAGGGGCGAACCAGCATCCTGCCCGAGCGATTCGAGAAGACCTGGGAGCACTGGCTGACCGATATCCGCGACTGGAACGTCAGTCGTCAGCTGTGGTGGGGTCACCGCATCCCGGCGTGGTATTGCCCGGATGGACACGTGACGGTGTCGGCGGCGGAGGGCGGGCCCGAGGCCTGCGTCGTGTGCGACCGTCCGGCCGCCGAACTGGCCCAGGACCCGGACATCTTCGATACGTGGTTCAGTTCGGGCCTGTGGCCGTTTTCGACCCTCGGCTGGCCTGATGCCACGTCAGACTTCGAGCGTTTCTACCCGACCGCGGTGATGGAGACCGGCTACGACATCATCTTCTTCTGGGTGGCCCGGATGATGATGCTGGGGCTGCACCTGACCGGTACGGAACCATTCCATGCGATCTATCTGTCCGGGCTGATCCGCGATCCGCAGGGTCAGAAGATGTCGAAGACGAAGGGCAACGTCGTCGATCCGCTGGGCGTGATCGACGAATCCGGCGCCGACGCCCTGCGCTTCGCCCTGATCCATGGCGCGACGCCGGGCAACGACCAGCGCTTCGGCACGGTCAAGCTCGAGAACGCCCGCAACTTCGCCAACAAGCTCTGGAATGCCGCACGCTACGTCACCGGGGCTCGGCCCGTTTCCCTCGCGGCCGATATCGAACGACGCCTACCCGACGCCCGCCACCTGGGTCCTGGTGAACGCTGGCTACTCTCCCGCGCGGCGGCGACCACCGTGGCCGTGGACGCGGCCATGGCCGACTACGCATTCGGCGAGGTGACCCGCCTCCTCTACGACGCCATCTGGAACGAGTACTGCGACTGGGGCCTGGAACTCGCCAAGGTCCGCCTGACTGACGAGTCGCTGCCCGCCGAGGCGCGCGAGGCGACCTGGTGGACCCTGGTCGACGTGCTCGATACGTATCTGCGGCTGCTCCACCCCGTGATGCCGTTCATAACTGAGGCGCTGTGGGGCGCCATCCCGCACCGTGCATCGGACCCGGGGCTGCTCATCGTGGCGCGCTGGCCGGGGGTCGTGGAGCAGGATCTGCTGATCGAAGCGCAGGTCGGCGCGCTGATCGACCTCGTGACGGAGATCCGCAACGCACGCTCATCGGCTCGACTCCCTGCCGCCGCGTGGCTTGAGACGCAGGCCGTCGTGTCACCGGCCCTCGGCCCCGCATTCGAGGCACTCCGCCCGGCGATCGAGCGCCTGGCCCGCGCTCGACCACTGCATCGTGCACTGACCCCTGAGGCTCTCCACGCGGCGAGCCGGCCGGGCGACCTGGCGGTGATCGTGGGCGGTGGTGAGATCGAGGCCGCCGTCCGACCGACGGCCGTGGACGACGGCACGGAGGCGCTCGAACGCGATCGTCTGGAGCACGACCTCGCCGAAGCCGAAGGTTGGCTTGCGGCGGCGCGGGAGCGCCTCGCGAATGAAGCCTTCGTGGCGCGGGCCCCCGTCCGGGTGGTGGATGCAGCCCGCGCCCGCGAGGCCGAGCTGGCCGATCAGGTGGCCCGCCTACGTGATCGATTCGAGCGCTGAACGCGCGGGCGGACTGATGTCCCGTCGGTTCGCGCGACACCCCCGCGATGGGGTCGTCGCCTGGGAGCCTGTCGTCGGCACGTCGCTGACGCTGCCGGGACCACTCGCGGCGCGCGGGCGCCTGACCCTCGGGCGGAACGAGGGGATCGTGGTCGTCGCCAGGAGGTGAACGGGGCCATGGCCCTTCTGGGTGAGAGGCCCGCTCCGAATGGCCCTGCTACCATGCCAGCGAAGCCGTTCGCTCACCGGGGAGAGACCACGTGCCGCTCGAATTCCTGAAGCGCCGACCGTCGGATGCCGCCGCCACCGCGGCTGCCGCACGTCCGCGCCCATCGGGTCCGCCCGAAGAGATCGTGGCGCAGGACCACCAGCTCAAGCTGTATTACGCGGGCAAGAGCAGCGAGGGGGTCAGGATGAAGTCCGGCCCCAAGGCGCTGGCCGAACTGCCCGGGATGCTGGCCGGACTGGCGAAATCCGAGGTCGAAGTCGTCGACCCGCTGCCGCTCGAATTCAGCCAGGCCACGCCCACCATCACGCGCCCCTCGGAAGCGATGCAGTGGCTCAACGCCCACCATGTCCACTCGCCGATCACGCGCCACGCGCTCGTGATCCTGGAGTCGATCGATGCAGTCGATCTGGCGTTCGATACCTTTGCCTGTGCGCTGCTGGACGGCGACCTCGATACGGCCGGCTATCCCGAATACAACGCCATCATCGGCGGCGTCGCCTCGCACTGGGATGAGGCCACGGGCGACATGATCTGCCGGGCTGTCGTGGGCTGGGGCGGTCGCGGTGTCCGGGGCGACACCGACCGGACCGGAGCCAGACTTCTGTCCGGGATCCTTTCGAACATCCTCGCCAGCCAGTACGCGCAGGGCATCGCCTCCACGGAGCGGCCGGTCCCGGCTGCCGGTCGGGGCGGTCTCGTGTGTGCCCATTGCGGATTCGCCTCCGCCCACGAGCGGGCGTTCTACTGCCCGAAGTGCGGCATGCGCCTCCTCCGCGGCTGACGGGGTCCCCAGTCCGCCCGTGCCGCTCTACGACTACGACTGCGCGAACTGTGGCCGCCGCTTCGAGGTGATGCACGGCGTCCACGCGGACGATCCCACCAGCTGCCCGCTCTGTGGCGGCGGTCCGGTCCGCAAGGCCATCAACGCCCCGGCAGTCCATTTCAAGGGTTCCGGATGGGCGAAGAAGGAACGCAACTCGAGCGCCAGGTCACGGAGCGCGACCGCGGCAGGCGACAGCGGTTCCGGCACCGACAGCGGGTCGAGCGACTCGAAGGGCTCCAGCGCTGGCGATGGCTCGTCGGGTGACGGGAGCGCCAAGACGGACACCACGTCCAGCACCGCCGCGAGCGATCCTGCCCCAGCCGGCCCGAAGGCGGACTGACGATGGCCGGCGCCGCGGACTGGATCACCCTGGCTGAGGCAGCCGAGATCCTCGCCGCCGCGAACGTCCATTTCGCCCCTGCCACCATCGGCGGGTGGGCACGAGCCGGCCAGCTCCAGAGCATCAAGCTCGGCGGCCGACGCTATGTCCGCCGGGGTGAGGTCCGCGCACTCGTGGCGGCGCCCCGGCGCGTCCATCTCGACGACCTGCAGCCGGTCCTGTTCGACGACCTCGGGGGCTGACCCGGCGCGCATGGATCCGTCGGCCGCGCTGACGCGATTCCTCGACCGACCACGGATCGCGTATATCAGGGCGGTCCTCGATACCTACGGGGCAGCGCCCGGTGGGCTTCTGGCGAATGGGCTTGCGTTCGGGGCGCTGTTCACGGCGGTCCCGATCGGGCTGGTCACGCTTGGCCTGGCCGGGCAGATCGCCAGCGATTCGGCCGTCCAGGGGCAACTTGCCAGGGCGCTCGCTGACCTGTTCCCGCCATTGCGCGAGGTGTTTGCCGGCGCGCTCAAGGCCCTCGCCGACGGGGCTGGGATCACATCCGTCATCGGACTGGCGGCCACGATCTGGACGGTCAGCCAGTTCTACGTGACGCTCGACATCGCGTTCTCGCGGATCTTTGACGCGGAGCCGCAACGTGATGTCCTGCACAGGACCGCCCGCGGCTTCGCCTCCGTGATCCTGCTGCTTGCTGGCGTCATCGGGATCATCGTGGTGGCCACGCTCGGGACCGCGCTCGGTTCGGTCTGGCCGCCCGGACGAGAGATCGGCAGCGTGCTGCGGTCGTGGCCAGTGCTGTTCGCGATCCTTGTCGGGGTCATTGCAGTGATCTACCGGACCCTGCCGCCGAGTGCGCCGCGATGGGTGTCGATCGCACCGGTCGCGGTCGTCGTCGCCGTTGCCTTCGTGATCCTGAGCCAGCTGGTCGTCGCGCTCGGGTCGCGATTGGTGAACGCGGCAGTCATCGTCGGTTCGATCGCGACGGCGTTCATCGCGCTGGCATGGCTGTCATTCGTGTTCCAGGCGCTCCTGTACGGCGCGGCCTGGGTGAAGGTTCGCGACCAGGGTGGGTCAGCGGCCGTACCGCCGCTTGCGCCGCTGCGCACCGGGGACGTCAAGGAGCGCGGGGCCGACCGCTGAAGGCGGCGTCCCGTGGACGCGCCGCGTTCCGAGCTCCGCGGTCAGCGCTGGGCGCTCCCGCAGCGTCGGCAGAACCGGGCGGTCGCCGAGAGGGATAGACCGCAGCTGACGCACGGCTGGACGCCGGCGACGGCTCGACCTGCGGTCGGTTGCGCGGTCACGGCTCGATCCGACTCGGCCCACAGCGCATCGATGCCACCGCTTGGGACGGCGGGCCGGCCGAGGAATGGCAGGCCAGGGGAGGGCTCGTGCGCGGGCCACTGCGGCGTCGCGGGCCATTCCGGGCTGGCAGTGGCTGCCACGACAGGCTGGATCGGGGGCGCGACGGGCTGGACCGGCGTGATGATCTGGGTGGGCTGGATGACAGGCGTCTCGACCACGGACCAGGTCGGCTGCTCGATCCGGTCGACCGGGACCGGCGTCGGCTCGACGACGGGGCCTGCCGCGACAGGCGGCTCCGGCTCGGGAGCTTCCGGTGCGACGGGCTCCGGCTCGGCCGCGACGACTGCTTCAGGTTCAGGCTCGGGTTCGGCCTGGGCGACGGGCTCCGGCTCGGGTTCGGCCGCCTGCGCGCTCTCCTCATAGGCCTCGATCGCCGCCGCCAGGCTCTGACCGGGGCGCATCCCGGCGAACAGGCGGCTGGTCTGCTCGGCAGACTTGGCAACGCGCTCGGCGATCACTTCGGGAAGGGCTTCCGAGACGACGACGTCACCGGCCGACTCGGACTCGGCCACGGGGATGACCCGTTCGGCCTCGGTGGCAAGAGCGGGTTCGGCCTCGGCGACCCCCACTGGAGCAACATCGATCACAGCGGTCGGCTCAGGCTCGACGGCCATGATCGGCTCAGGCTCGGCGAGCGCGATCGGCTCAGGCTCGGCGGCCGCGGCGACCGGTTCGATCGCGAGGGGAGGGTCCCCGATCACAGGCTCGACGACGTCGATCACAGGCTCGACGACCATGACCGGCTCAGGCTGGACGGCGATGACCGGCTCAGGCTCGTCGACCATGACCGGCTCAGGCTCGACGACGACGATCTCCGGCTCGACCGTCTCGACCGCCGCCGCCGCCACCGGCTCCGGCTCCATGTGTTCAGCGGCCGGCTCCACGATCTCCGGCTCCACGATCTCTGGTTTCACGGGTTCGACTGCGGGCGCTGCGATCGGTGCGGTCAGCGCATCGAGACGCGCAAGTGCATCGAACCCGGTGCCTTCCTCGGTCGAGTGGCCATTGGCTGCCGCGACGACCGCAGCAAACGGCCCGGCGGGCTCGTCATGGACGTGTCCGTTGCCGTTCCCGCTGAGGGCCGGGACCTCCCATGGCGCGGCCGGCGCTTCGATGGATGCCAGGGGGGCACACGTCAGGCAGCGGCCCTCGTCCTCGTTCCAGCAGTTGGGGCAGGTGTATTGCCGACACTGCATGCAGAAGTTGAAGGTCTTGTGGAACGCATCGAGCTGCGACGAGGTGGTATCGCGATCCGTGTCGCTGCGGGCGGCCGCCATCGCCTCCGAGAACGACTGCTTGTCGTCCAGGACGAATGTCTTCAGCCCACGTGTGGCCACGCGAAGCCCGCGCAGGCGGACCTTGGGCGCAGCCGACTCGAACGTGTAGCGCGAGCCACAGCGTTCGCAGAAGGATTCAGTGAGCGTTTCAGCGACGGATTCGGCCATCGGGCCCCCGGAACGGATTCGATGCGGCCTGGGCGGACGTTCCGCCCGGAACAGGGGCGAGAGTATATCGCAGGCCCTCTGGAGCCCCCCGGACGGGGGTACCGAACCGATGGGCGGATGGTCCGGGAGCCGGGTCGGCGAGCGTGGGTGCGGTCGCGGGGTGTTCGCAGGACCCTGTGCTATCGTCCGGCACCGACCATGCCGCCGCTCACCGCCATCGAGCGGTTCTTCGAACGTCTCTTCGAGCGACCGTCCGCTCGGCTGTTCCGGACGCGACTCCAGCCCGTCCAGCTCCAGCGCCGGATCGAGCGCGCGATGGAGGCCGAGCGCCTCTCCTCGTCGGACCGCACGCTCGTCCCCAACCGGTTCGTGATCCATCTCAACCCAGTCGACCTCGAGGGCTTCGGCGACATGGAAGGGACCCTCGCAGCCGAACTCGCCGACGCCGCGCTCCTGTTCGCCCGGTCGCATCACTACACGCTCGTGGACCGGCCGAGGGTCGACCTGCTGGCCGATGCGCTGGTCGTGAAGGCCGACATCCGGGTGGATGCCCGGTTCGCCGACCCGATCGGCGGTCGGACCGCGCTACCTGCCGAGGAGCCCGATGCCGACGCCGACCCGGAGCGGCACGCCGATCCAACGCCGACGATGGTCTTCCCGGTCCCGCGGCCATCGACGCCGACGGCGCGACTCCAGGTCCGCGACGCCGCCGGGGGGTCACGGACCGTCGCGATCGGGGCCGGCCTGACGATCGGGCGGGCCGTCGATAACGATGTCGTCCTGCGCGACGAGCGGGTCTCGCGTCATCACGGACGGATCGCCGGTCGGCGCGGGACGCTGGTCTATGTCGACTTGGCGAGCACCAATGGGTCCGAAGTGAACGGGCAACGCGTCAACGAAGTCGTCCTCGGCGCCGGCGATGTCATCCGGGTCGGCGGCTCCAGCCTCGAGGTCGAGGTCGACGAGGCGAACCGCTGATGGACGGATTCGTCCTTGTCCTCTGGATCGTCCGACTGCTGTTCCTGGGCCTGCTGTACCTGTTCCTCGCGCGGGTCGTGGGTGCGCTGCTGCGCGACCTGCGGCTGGCGACGCGCGAAGCCTCGACCGAGCTCGGGCGCCTGGTGGTCGTCGAATCGCCGAGCGGCGATCCAGCGGTCGGGAGTGCCTTCGCGCTCGACACCATCACATCGATCGGTCGTGACGTGAACAACGCCATCGTGGTCGAGGACCCGTTCGCCTCGGGGGAGCATGCGATCCTGACGTTTCGCGGGCGAGCCTGGTACGTCGAGGACCTTGGCAGCACCAACGGCACGTATCGCAATGGCCACCCGGTGGATGGCGTGTCCGCCATCACTTTTGGCGACGAGCTCCAGGTCGGCCAGGTCCGGATGCGTCTGGAGCGTGCCCGCCGATGACCGCGACTCCTGTGGATCGGCTCCCGAGCACGCCGCCGGCGATCCCGATGCGGGTGGTCGCGCGTCGGTTCGGACCGATCCGTCCCCGCGCGCGCTGGCAGGAAGCCCGGCTCCTTGGCCTGGTGGCGCTCGCCCTTGTGGTCGGCAGCATCTCGCTCGGGGCCACGGTGGACCGGTCCTTCGTGCCCGCGGATCCGGTGGGTCTCGGGCTCTACCTCGCCGCGCTGGCGATCGCGCATGTGGTCCAGGTCCTTGCCGGACGCCGGACGGATCAGCTGCTCTTTCCGGTGGTCAGCCTGCTGGGCGGTATCTCGCTCCTCCTCATGGAGCGATTGCCGCAGGACCTCGTCAGTCAGTCGTTCTTCGGCGTGCAGCTGGGACTGGCGCAGGTCCAGCTGGTGTGGCTGGTGCTTGCCATCTCGATCACGACGAGCCTGGCCATCACGGTCCGCTCCGACGCGTGGCTGCGCCGCTACAAGTACACCTGGGCGGCGGCTGGCGTCGGACTGCTCCTGCTCACCTTCGTCTTCGGGACCGAGGTCAACGGATCGCGTCTGACGCTCCAGCTCGGTCCATTGAGCGGCCAGCCGTCTGAGCTGCTCAAGGTGATCCTCGTGGTCTTCCTTGCGGGCTACCTGTCGGAGAACCGACCCATCCTTGTCGAGCAGGACACGCGCATCGGCCCGCTTCGCCTGCCGCCCGTGCCGTACCTGGCTCCGATGGCCGCCATGTGGGCGATCGCGCTGGGCATCGTCGTGGTCCAGCGTGACCTCGGAGCGGCCCTGCTGTTCTTCGGCGTCTTCCTGGCCCTCGTGTACGTCGCGACCGGACGGGTCTCGCTCGTGGTGATCGGGCTGATCCTTTTCGTGCTTGGCAGCTTCCTGATGGCGACGCTCTTCGAGACCGTCCGGACGCGCATCGATGTGTGGGTCGATCCGTTCGCCGACCCACTCGGTTCGGGCTACCAGGTGGTCCAGGCGCTGCTCGCGTTCGCGCGGGGCGGCCTGGTCGGCGTCGGTCTGGGTGCTGGACTCCCGCTGGTCGGCGGTCGCCTGCCGATCCCCGAGGTCCACACGGACTTCCCGCTCGCGGCGCTGGGCGAGGAGCTCGGGATCGTTGGCGTGCTGGCCATCCTGGGGCTCTACCTGGTGGTCGTGGAACGCGGGCTGCGGATCGGCGCGTCAGCGGCCGACGACTTCCGCGCACTGCTGGCTATCGGGCTGTCGCTCGTCGTCGGGATCCAGGCGTTCATCATCGCCGCCGGGAATCTCAAGGTCCTGCCGCTGACCGGCGTCACCCTGCCGTTCATCAGTTATGGCGGCTCGTCGCTCCTGGCCAACTCGCTCGTGGTGGGGTTGCTGATCGCGCTTTCCGACAAGGGTGTGGAGCCGCCCCCGCCACCGAGTGCTGCGCGGAGGCGCTGGAGCCGCCTCGTGCCGCGGCGGGCTCGCTGATGCGGGCTGGGATCGGCACCCGTCGCCCGCTCGGTCGGAGCATCGTCCACGTCGCCATCGCGTTGTCGCTCGCGTTCGGCACGATCGCGCTGGCCGCCGGCTACTGGGGCGTGGTCCGGGCACCCGAGCTGGTCCGGTCCCCGTACGACCCGGCGGTGATCGCGGCCGCTCGCACCGTTCCGCGCGGCGCCATCCTGGACCGGGATGGCAAGGTCCTCGCGAAGAACAAGAAGGACGCCAACGGTGAGTACTACCGCGTCTACGCGAGCCCCGCGGTCAGCCAGGTGCTCGGCTACGCCTCGGCCCGGTACGGCGAAGCGGGTCTGGAGCGCACGTACGACGCCGAGCTCTCGGGCCTTGCGGGGGACCCGCTGGCCGACGCGTTCCGCAAGTTCGGCGCGACCGGCTATGACCCGAAGGACCTGACCCTCTCGATCTCCTACGACCTGCAGCGCGCGGCGGTCCGGGCGCTCGGGGATCGCAAGGGGGCGGTGGTGATGCTCGACCCGCGGACAGGCGAGATCCTGGCGCTCGCGTCGACGCCGATCTACGACGCGTCCGGCATCGCCGATCCGGCGACGTCGAAGGCGACGTTCGAAGGGTTGCTCGACGACCCGGCCCAGCCACTCCTGCCACGGGCGACGCTCGGGCGATATGTGCCGGGATCGGTCTTCAAGATCGTGACCGCCATCGCCGGCCTCGGATCGGGCGCGATCACCCCGGCGACGACGTTCGCCCAGCAGCCCAAGTCCGAAAAGGATGGCCTGCTCGTCGACGGCTTCCGGGTCAGGGACGGACACCATCCCCAGACTGGTTCGACGGCGCTCGACCTCCTCCACGCGACAGAGGTCTCCTGCAACATCTACTACGCCCTGACCGGGCTCGCGACCGGCGGCCCACAGCTCATCCAGTACGCGGACCGGATGGGGTTCGACAAGCCGATCCCATTCGACCTGCCGACGGCGGTCTCGCAGGTGACCAGTGGTGGTGGCCCGGCCCCAGGCGGGTTCAAGGACGATGTGGAACTGGCAAACGCCGCCTACGGCCAGGCTGAGACCGTCGTCACGCCGCTCCAGATGGCGCTCGTTGCCAGCACGATCGCGAACGGTGGCGACCTGATGCAGCCCCGCCTCGTCACGGCGATGTCGAGCGCCCAGAGCGGCACCCGCTCGTTCGGACCGCAGCAGATGTCGCAGGTCATCGACGGCAGCGACGCCGCGGCGATCAAGGCGGCCATGGTCCAGGCGGTCGAGGGACCACTCGGGCGGCTGTTCACGACCGGCTCCAAGGTCCCTGGCATCACGACCGCCGGCAAGTCCGGGACGGCCCAGCTCGGCGGCAGCGGCGAGCCCAACTCGTGGTTCATCGGTTTCGCCCCGGCAGACGCGCCGACGGTCGCGATCGCGGTCATCGTCGAACAGGGCGGTCGCGGAGCGGAAGCAGCAGCGCCCATCGCCGGCGACCTGCTGACGCGCTACCTTTCGAGCACGCCATGACGATGCCCGATCGCGGCCCCGAACCGACCGTGCCGATCCCGCCGGCCGTTCACACGCCCCGACCGCTGCTGGAGCGCCTCGGGCTGGTCGCGGTCGCGCTGGTCCTGGCGACCCTCTTCGGCGGCGTGGCCGTCGCGTCGTGGATCGGCCAGGAGCCCTTCCTCGCCGTGATGGGGGCCATCGGGTGCGTCATGACGATCTGGGTGGCGATGCTGACCCTGATCCGCGGCTAAGGGAGGTGCCGGGTAGCGTGATGTCCACGTCACATGCGCGTGCGAAACTCGTCAGCGGCGACACGACGTCGATCGCTCGTCCGTCGCAGCCTAGGGGGCCGGAACCAGAACGCCGTCGCCGACGTACCATTCCCCGACGACGCGACCATGGTCCGCGGCGACCGTCCCCGCCAGGTGGCATGTCCCGCCACCCCACCGCGAGTGAGGTCCGATGACGAAGCTCCAGGAGACCGGCGACAAGGTCATCTCCAACGTCGAACGCGTGATCGTCGGCAAGCACCATGAGGTCCGTCTTGCGCTGGTCGCGCTGCTGTGCCGCGGCCACCTCCTGATCGAGGACGTCCCGGGAACCGGCAAGACCGTCCTCGCGAAGGCGATCGCGAAGAGCCTCGGCTGCTCGTTCCGGCGCATCCAGTTCACGCCGGACCTGCTGCCATCCGATGTCTCCGGTCTGTCGATCTACAACCAGAAGACCCAGGAGTTCGAGTTCCGGCCGGGCCCGATCATGAGCCAGGTGGTCCTTGCCGACGAGATCAACCGCGCGACCCCCAAGACCCAGTCCGCGCTGCTCGAATGCATGGAAGAACGCCAGGCGACGATCGATGGCGTGACCTATCCGATGCCCGAGCCGTTCCTGGTCATCGCCACCCAGAACCCGATCGAATACGAAGGCACGTTCGCGCTCCCGGAGGCTCAGCTCGACCGGTTCATGATCCGGCTCCGACTCGGCTACCCGCAGCCGATCGAGGAGATCGTCATCCTCGACGAACAGAAGCGGGTCCATCCACTCGAGGACCTCGAGGTCGTTCTCGGCGTCGAGGAACTCATCGAGATGCAAGCCCACGTGCGCGAGATCTACGTGGACCCGAGCGTGTCGGACTACATCGTCCGGCTCGTCAACGCGACCCGGACCCACCCGGACATCTATCTCGGCGCATCACCACGCGGGTCGATCGCGCTCTATCGCGCCGGCCAGGCCCTGGCGGGACTGCTCGGACGTGACTACGTGATCCCGGACGACATCAAGGCGCTCGCCGAGCCCGCTCTCGCCCACCGACTCATCATCAAGACCTCCTCATCGATCCACGACGTGCAGGCGGGCCAGGTGGTCCGTGAGCTCCTCGAGACCACCTCGGTCGAGGGGATCCGTCCGACCGGCGCCGGCGGCCCGACCGGGTTGCGCGGCGCGTCGGTGGCCGGCGGCGCGTAGGACCGGGATCGAGCCGGGAGCGGGCGAGGAGGCCTGCGCATGATCCGCCGCCTCGAAGTCCTCATCGTCGCGACGATCCTCGTGGTCGCCGCGTTCTCGACCGGGCTGGCGTTCCTCTTCTACCTGCTGTATCTGGCTGTCATCGTCGTCGGCGGGTCGTACGTCCTGGTCCGGCTGGGCCTGACCGACCTCGAGGCCGGGTATGCCGTCAGCCAGCTCCACGGACACGTCGGCGATCAGTTGCGGGTGACCTACACGCTGCGCAATGGCAGTCGCGTGCCCAAGCTCTGGCTCGAGATCCACAACCCCACCACCCTGCCGGGGTCGCTCCCTGGTCGAGCGATCACGTTGGGTGGCAGGAGCGAGCGCTCGTGGCTCACCCGAGTGCCGCTCTCGCGGCGCGGCCATTTCCGGATCGAGCCGCTCCATATCCGGACCGGCGACCCGTTCGGGTTCTTCGAGGCAGCCGCGACCGTCGGTCAGGGCGTCTCGGTGATCGTCTATCCACGACTCGAGCCGATCCCCCGCTGGCGTCTACCGTCCGCGATGCTGGAGGGCAGCCATGCGTCGCCCGAACGAACGCTCCAGACGACGCCCCTGGCGACTTCGGTCCGACCGTACGCACCGGGCGACAGCATGAACCGGATCCACTGGCGTTCGACGGCACGGACCGGCGAGATCCAGGTCAAGGAGTTCGACCTGGAGCAGACCGCCGATGCGTGGATCATCCTCGACCTGCAGCGCGGGATCGGCGGCGGCCGCGGTGACGAATCGACGACCGAAGCGGCGATCCGCGTGGCCGCCGCCATCGCCGACAAGGCGATCGGCGAGAACCGGGCCCTGGGCATGACGATCGGCGCTTCGCGGTCCGCGACGCTCCCGGCGGACCGAGGCGGGCGCCAGCACCAGAAGGTGATGCAGCTCCTGGCCGCGGTCGACGCCGACGGCACGACGCCGCTCGCCGAGACGCTCATCACCATGGTCGGCCGCCTGCGTCGCGGGATGACGGCCGTCGTGATCACGCCATCGCTCGATCCTTCATGGGTCCGTCCGCTCGCGAGCCTGCGGGCCAGGGGCGTGTCGTGTGTCGCGGTGATCGTCGACGCGGCCGCGTACGAGCAGGCGACCCCGCACGACGACGACGAGGACGCAGTCGTCCGCCCGATCGTCGATACCGAGGTGGCGGCGAAGCGAGCCAGGGCCCTTCGCCACGCCCTTGCGGAGTACGAGCTGCCGTCGTATGCGATCGTGCCCGGGCGCCCGCTCGGGGAACTCCTGTCGCGATGAGCCTGCGCGAGCGCCTGTCGCCGGTCGAGGGCTGGATCACGGTGGCGCTGGTCGCGCTGCTGTGCGTGACCCTCGCCTGGTCCATCGACGACGTGGGCCTGGTCCTCGGTCGCGGCGACTTCACGGACTTCCTTGCGCCGGTCGCCGTGGCGGGTGTCGCGATCTCGTTCATCGGCGTCAAGGTGGGCTGGGGTCGCTGGACGACCTTCATGATCGGGTCGGTCCTTGGCGCGCTCGTCGTTCCCGTCCTCGTAGGCCAGATCGTCACGGGCGTGCCGGCCAGCCCCGGTCAGGCGTTCGTCGCCACCGCGTCGTCGACGGTCGAGGCCGTGACCGACCTGCTCGTGCGGAACCTGCCCTTCACGACGGAGTACGGCCACTACCTGCTCGTCCTCGGCATCCTGGTCTGGGCGACCGCGATGTTCGCATCCTATGCCGTCTTCGGTCATCGACGGCCGATGAGCGCCATCGCCGTGGTCGGCGTGATCCTGCTGATCAACATGTCCCTCACGACGAATGACCAGCTGCGGCTGATCGTCCTGTACACGGTCGCCTCACTCTTGCTGCTCATGCGTGCCCACGTGCTTGACGAGCAGACCGAATGGCTCCGTCGCCGGGTCGGCGATCCGGGCTCGCTCTCAGCCATGTATCTGCGCGGCGGCGCAGTCTTCGTGACCGTGGCCGTGGGCGGATCGCTTCTGCTCACCGGGGCCGCGAAGTCCGCTCCCCTCCAGGGCATCTGGACCGACGTCAGCGGCAACCTCGTGGAGGTATCACGGTCGCTCCAGCGCTTCCTCCCGGTCGGCGGGAGCAGCGTCTCGTTCGGGGCGGACTTCGACCCGTCCGGGACGAGCATCCGCGGCATCTGGCGCCCCGACTCTCAGGTGGAGCTCACGATCCAGGTGCCGGCGGGCGACAAGACGCCCTACTACTGGCGGGCGGTGACCTGGGACCAGTTCATCGGCAATGGCTGGCGCACGAGCCAGACGGCGAAGCTCCCCGTCGATGCAGGGCAGCCGCTCCTCGACACCTCACAGGACGCGCCTGATCCGACGATCTCGACCGAGGTCACCTTCGCGATCACGCCGGGCCGTCAGACCACGACGGTCTTCTCGCCGCTCACGCCCGTCAGCGTCGACCAGCCGACGAACGTGAACGTCGTGGGTGACGCTGAGCGACTGGGCTCCATCCAGCGACTCGGCAACGGCACCTACCACGTGACGGCCCTCGTCCCGAAGTCCGGCGACGCCGCAGGTGAGATCAATGCGGCCGCCCTCCAGGCCGCGGGGCAGGACTACCCGGCCGACATCGCCACGCTGTACACGGCGATCCCGGCGGATGCCATCCCGATCGGCGGCTACGCCGAGGGATTGCTCACCCAGATGGTCGATGAGACGAAGAAGGGCGGCACGACGCTCGACCCGTACGACTTCGCGCTCCACCTCCAGGACCGCTTCCGGGATTCAGGGCCGAACAAGCTGTTCACGTACGACACCAACGTGCTGGACCTGTTCGCGGGCGACTGCAACGACATCTCGGCCGTGGAGTGCTTCGCGCACTACAGGCGCGGGTTCTGTCAGTTCTATGCCACGACGATGGCGATCTTCCTGCGCGCGGAGGGCATCCCGGCCCGTGTCGTCGAAGGGTTCCTGCCCTCGGCGCCGGCAAGCGATGGAACGGTGACCATCAAGAACGACCAGAGCCACCAGTGGGTGGAGGTCTACTTCCCGGGCTATGGCTGGGTCACCTTCGACCCGACGGGCGGGGGTCGGAGCTCGCAGCTCGCCGCGCTCCCCACCGGCAAGCCGGCGGCGAGCACCGGGCCGCGGGCGACGCCGAAAGCCAGCCGACGGCCGGAGCAGGCGGGTCCCACCGGGAATACCCGGGGCGACAACGGCGGCTTCGACAGCAATCCCGCGGCGGCCTCGGCGCGAGGACCATTCGTGGCGATCGCCATCCTGCTCGCCGTCATCATGGCGGCCCTCCTGTTCATCGTCTGGCAGCGCGGGCCGCGCGGCCAGACCACGCCTGATCGCGCGTACGGCACGGTCACGAAGCTGGCCGCCCGATTCGGGTTCGCGCCGCGACCCACCCAGACCGTCTACGAGTTCGCGGGGAGTCTCGGCGAGGTGCTGCCCGGGGCGCGACCCGAGCTCGAGACCGTGGCACGCGCCAAGGTGGAGAGTGCCTACGGTCGTGCCGTCCTGGGAGACGAACGGATCCGCACCCTGCGTGCCGCCGAGCGGCGGCTCCGACTCCGCTTGCTACGGCTCGCGTTCCGCCGCCCCCGGCGTCTCGGACGTCGTCGCTGAACGAGGCGAGTCCGGCTAGAGCGCCCCGCTTGCCTCGCGCGCGGCACGCTCCGCGATGGCCGTGCCATCGAGCCGCGGCGCCAGGTGCCCGCTCAGGTTGTGGGCGCGCAGGATCGGCCTGCCGCCCCGGATATCCACCACCGTGATGGCGCACAGCTCGAACGACCACATCCAGAACCGTTCCAGGGGCAGGTCGAACAGCGTCAACATGGTCACCTTGAAGACGCCGTCGTGACCGACGATGAGCGACCAGGGATCGCGTCGCGCGGCCACGCGGTAGCCAGCCACGAGGTCGTCGTTCGGCCCCACGTCGCTGCCCGCCAGATTGCCGAGAGCGGTCGACAGCGCTGACCGAACCCGCTGGGCGACCATCTGCAACGATTCGCCGCCCGGGGCCCACGACTCGGCCGGTGCGTGGCGCCAGGCCGCAAGTTCGGCGGCGTAGCGGGTCGTGATCTGGTCGCGGTGCAGGCCTTCCCAGACGCCCTGACCGATCTCGGCGAATCCGGGATCCGCCCTGACGACGGGAGGGTCAGCTGCGCCGTCATCGGTCCCTGCCTGGGACCGGGCGCTCGCGATCGCGCTGGCGGTCTCCGTCGTCCGACCGAGCGGCGAGTGGACGATCTCGCGCAGTGGGCCATCCGGGATCGGCAGGGCAGGGGATTCGTGCTGACGCGCAAGCCGGTCGGCGACCAGTGCGGCCTGCTCCCGCCCTGCCGTCGACAGCGGCGAGTCGGCCTGGCCCTGGAACCGTCCCTCCACGATGAACTGCGATTCGCCGTGGCGGACGAAGACCAGGCTGGCGTCGAGTCCGTCGGGGATCGGCGACCCGCTCAGTGCTCGCCGCCCGGTCGGATCATCCACAGGTCGGTGACGTTCTCGTGGGCGCGGATGGCCGCGGCGACCGCATCTGGCACATCGTCGTCGAGGGCCAGCACCATCAGCGCATCCTCTCGCGGCCGGGTGCGCGCGAGGTGCATCGCGCTGATGTTCACGTCGGCCTCGCCGAGGATGATCCCGATCCGACCGACCGTACCCGGACGGTCCATGTGACGCGTGATGAGCATCACTTCGGCGGGGGCCATGTCCAGGCGATAGTCGTCGAGCCGCGTGATCCGCGGTTCGCCGCCGGCCACCGTGCCGGCGACCGTCGTCGTCCGGCCCTTGGCCTCCGTCGACAAGGTGAGCTGCGAGGCGAAGGCCCCCGCATCGGGCGTCTTCCGTTCCACGACGGTGATGCCCCGGGCCTTGGCGAGCGCGCCGGCGTTGACCAGGTTGACCCGCTCGGTCGTCGAGGTCTCGAGGAGACCGCGCAGCACCGCGGCCGTCAGGGGCGAACCGTCGTATTGCGCCAGGTCACCCGCGATCTCGAGCGTGAGCGTCTTGATGCCGTCACGGGAGAACTGGGCGAAGAACCGGCCGAGGATCTCGGCGAGCGGCAGGTACGGGGCGATCGCCCGCGCGGTCTCCGGGGTGAGCAGCGGAGCGTTGACCGCATACCGGGCGCTTCGACCGTCGAGCACGTCAAGGACCTGCGCGGCGACCTCCTCGGAGACCAGGATCTGCGCCTCTGCCGTGGAAGCCCCCAAGTGTGGGGTCAGGAGCGAGTTCGGCGCCGCGAGGAGCGGCGAATCGGTCGGTGGTTCATGGTCATAGACGTCGATCCCGGCGCCACCAAGGTGACCGCTCGTCAGGGCCTCGGCAACGGCGGCCTCGTCGAGGACGCCGCCGCGCGCCACGTTGAGCACGATCGAACCGGGCTTGAGCTTGGCGATCGCCTCGCGGCCGATGAGGCCTCGCGTGGAGCGGGTCAACGGGACGTGAACGGTCACCACATCGGCTCGCGCAAGGAGTTCGTCCATCGTCACGAGCTCCACGCCGTGGTTGGCCGCCTGTTCGGCGGTGACGAACGGATCCACGCCGACGACGGTCATCTCCATGGCGCGGGCCCGGACAGCGATCGCCTGCCCGATCTTCCCCAGCCCGATGATCCCGAGCGTTCGGCCACGCAGCTCGACCCCGCTGAATTGGGCGCGCTTCCACTCGCCACGCCGCATGGAGGCGTCGGCGGCAGCGGTCTTGCGGGCGACGCCGTAGAGCAGCGCCAGGGTGTGCTCGGCGGCTGCGATCGTGTTGCCGGTGGGAGCATTGACAACGGTGATGCCCGCCCGCGTCGCCGCATCGAGATCCACGTTATCCACGCCCACCCCGGCCCGTCCGATGACGACGAGGCGCGTCCCCGCGCCGATGAGCGCGGCGTCGACCTGGACCTGGCTGCGCACGATCAGCGCGTCGTACTCGCCGATGATCGCGCACAGGTCGTCGCGCGACAGTCCGATGCGCTCATCGACGTCGTGATGGGCCTTGAGCAGCTCGACCCCTTCGGCGGCGACCGATTCGGCGACGAGGATCCTCACGCGCCGGCACCGCTGGTCGCAGCCGCGGCCAGCCCGTAGGCCTCGACGGCAGCGGCCTGGGCGGCTGCCACCGCGACGCCCGGACGGATCGCGCGACCCGCGGCCAGCGACGCGAATTCGAGCGTGCTGAAGGCGCCCAGGATCTCCTCGACCGTCACCGATCCGAGGTGGCCAAGACGGAAGATCTTGCCCGTGAGCTTGCCCTGACCACCAGCCAGGACCACGCCCCGACGCTTGACCTCGCCGTTGAAGGCCTTCCAGTCCAGGTCCTCGGGAACCCATGCCGCGGTCACCGTCCGGGATGCGCTGCGCTGGTCTGCGAACAGCTGGAAGCCGAGCGCTGTGAGACCGGCGCGCGAGGCTGCGGCGCAGGCGACGTGGCGCGCGAAGATAGAGTCGGGGCCTTCCTCGGCCATGAGCCGCAGACCTTCGTCCACCTGGTAGACGACGGCGATCGCCGGGGTGAACGGCGTCTGGCCGTTGGCGGCAGCGTCGCGATGCGAGCGAAGGTCAAGGTAGAAGCGCGGCATCGTGGCCGTCTCCATGGCCGCCCAGCCACGCGCCGAGGCCGCGATCATCGCCAGCCCCGGTGCCGACATCCAGGCCTTCTGCGACCCGGTGACGACGACGTCGACGCCCCAGGCGTCCATCTCGAACGGGACCGCGCCAAGCGCCGACACACTGTCGACCAGGATGAGCGCATCCGGTGTCTCCGCGCGGATCGCCGCCGCGAGCTCCGGGATCGGGTTCATGACGCCCGTCGACGTCTCGTTATGGGTCAGGAGCACGGCCTTGACATCGGGCATCGCGCGCAGCTTCTCGCGGACCTCCTCAGCCGCGGCGGCGTAGCCCCACTCGGCCTCGAGCTTGGTGACGTCGGCGCCGTAGATCCCGGCGATCTTGGCGAACCGGTCGCCGAAGGCGCCGATCGAGACGCCCAGGACCCTGTCGCCCGGGGACAGGACGTTGACGATGGCTGCCTCGAGACCACCGGAGCCCGCCGTTGTGATCACCGCGATATCCGAGGTCGTGCCGAAATACGGCTTCATCCCGCTGATGATGCGACTGAGCATCGCGGCGAATCCCGGCCCGCGGTGGTTGATCATCTGGCGGCCACCAGCCACGCGGACCGACGGCGGGAGGCCCGTGGGGCCAGGGATGCGCAGGTTCGGTTCGAAGCGGTCCACGAGGCGCCTCCGGGAGAGTGGTCGATGGGTCGACGGACGGTCGATGGATGGTCGCACGGGTTGACCGGAGGTCGCCACCATGTCATATATGTGTGCATATGGCGACTCGAACCACGATCCTCGCGGACCCGGACCTGCTTGAGCGCGTCGCGCGGTTCGCGGCCCAGAACCGGACGACCCGGACCGCGGTGATCACGGCCGCGATCGAGGCCTATCTCGGCGCGCGCGAAACGGCGCCGCCGCTGCCATTCCTGGCGGTCGGTCGCAGCCAGCACGGCCGGCTCTCGCTCGACGGGCGCTCCATCGCCCGACGCGAGGCGGGCCGACGCACGTCCGGATCGGGCTGACCGCGAGCGCGTGGCGATCCTGCTCGACGCCAGCGCCGTGCTGGCCGCGGCCGACCAGGCCGATCTCAATCACGCGGCCGCCATCGCGTGGTTCGGGCGGGCGGATGAACCCCTCCTGCTCGGCGCGCTGACCCTCGCTGAACTGGACGTCCTGCTCCAGCGAGAACTCGGGATGGACGCCACGTTGGCGGTCATCGAGTCGATCACCGGTGGTGGCGTCCGCCTCGTGGCACCCACCGACGTCGACCTTGCTCGAGCCGCGGTGCATCTCGCGGCGGCCCGGGAACACCGACCGCGGCTCGCCGACGCGGTGCTCGTCGCAACGGCGGAACGACTCGGCGTGCGGCGGATCGCGACGTTCGATCGGCGGCCGATCGCGGTCTTCCGACCGTCCCATGTCCGCGCCTTCGACCTGGAGCCCTGATCCCCGAGCGTCGCACGGCCACGACTCCGAACGTCGTTTGGCCGTACCGTTCGACCCGGAGGAGTCGTTTCCGATGTTCAGCCAGCCCCGTCGCAGCACCCAGGTCCTGTCCGTCCTCGCGATCGTCTGCCTGCTGACGCTGGCCGCCGGAGGCACGGCCGTCGCCACGAATGCATTCGGAGCGGCCGACACCGTGGACCGGATCCTCGCGGGCAGCTTGGCCGCTGGAACGCCGAGTCCGACGCCGCAGGTCGCCGCCGGTCCTTCGCCGACGATCGTGCCGACCCCAGCGCCCGCCATGACTCCGGTCACGACGCCGGCTGCGGGTCCGGCCGGGACGCAGGCGCCGATCGTCACTCCCGAGCCGACGCCCACCGCGAGTCCGAAGCCGCCCCGAGTCGCGGTCGACGTCAACATCGTCGCGAATCCCACGGAGGTCTTTGCCTCGGAATACCGGAACACCTGGTGCTCGACGTCCGGCGTCCAGATGACCCTGGCTGTCCTCGGCATCGCCGACAATTCCGTCGCGTTCCAGAAGACGCTCCAGCGCCAGCTCCCGGGCTGGCGGTCGCACGCCGACAGCCACAACCCGGGCTGGGGGCCGCTCGCGATGGCGCGGGCGCTCGATGCGTACGGCGCGAAGGGTTATGAGGTTCGCACGTATGCGACCCGCAGCGCGGCGCTGCGGGATGCGGCACGGGCGCTCGAGGTGACCCAGTCGCCCGTGCTGCTGCTCGCGTGGCGCGGGGCACACACCTGGGTGATGACCGGCTTTCGCGCCGACGCCGATCCGGCGATCTTCGCCGATGCGACGGTCACTGGGACGTACATCCTCGACCCGTGGTACCCGCGGGTCTCGAGCATCTGGGGCCGCTCTGATCCGCCCGGAACGTTCCAGGATGCGGCCGAGATGCTCCGCAACTATCTGAAATGGCGACGCCCGGAGGGTCACTACCCCGATCGCGACGGCCGCTATGTCGCGGTCGTGCCGACGATCCCCGTCAGTCGGTGATCCCGCTCGACCCGACGCCGATCCACCTCTGTGCACAGAACCGCTGAAAGGCGACCGATGAGCGAAGACCACCCGAACGCGACCGCGTATCGCAAGACCGTGGAGGCGTTCCGGGCCGGCGACCTGGCCACGGTCGAGACCTTGATCGATGCCGACGTCGTGTGGCATGTGCCGGGTCATCACTCGCGTGCCGGCGACATCCGCGGACGTGCGGCTCTGATCACATGGCTGGCCGGTCTCGGCGAGGTCGGGTTCTGGATCACCGAGCACGAGGTCTTCGGCAACGATCGATACGTCTGTGCCCTGAGCCAGATGGGCGGCAGGCGCTCCGGGCACGAGAGCGAAAGCCGGGTCGTCAGCATCTTCCACTATCTCGACGGCCGACAGAAGGAGCGCTGGATGTATCCCGATGATCCGGAGGCCTTCGATCGGATCTTCGGCCCGACACCCGACTGAACGTCAGGCCGGGGCGTCGCCCGCGTCGC
>JBBQLI010000049.1:0-22741 GCA_038327765.1 Candidatus Limnocylindrales bacterium
GCCGAGAGCAGCCACGAGGAACCCGGCGCTGATCACGAGCCATGCGATGCCGACCGCCTGAGCGCCCGTCTCGCCAAGCGAGAGCGTGCCGTTGAGGGCCGTCGTTCGGTAGGCGAACCCCTCGAGCACGGCGATCCGCCATGGCACGACGAAGCCGATGAGATGGATGAGTCCGTGACCGGCGATGGCGATCACCGCGATCGTGCGCAGGTGGTCTGTTCGCTGTTGCGGCATCCGGTGCTTCACTTTCCGAGGTCCCGGCGTCCTGTTGTCAGGGTCAGGTACGCGCGGTCTGGGCATGGAGCGCCGTCGGTGGCAGGGCCGCGCACCGTGTCATCGCGCCTCGTGGCTACAAGACAACCTTGGACGCCGCGGCCGCCCACCGATAGAGCCATGAGTCACGTTCGGGCCTCACAAGGAGCCCCGAGTCTCCGACGGCCGCCCGGCTGGGTTCTCGCGCGACACCACGACATCCAAAGAGGGGCCATCTGGCACGGTCCCGCTGTCAGCGGCGACGCTTAAACTCACACTAATCTAGTACGTGTTCTGAAGGAGATCCGATGCGTCGCTTCGCTCTACCGCCGGCCCTGCTTGCCGTTGTCGTCATCGTCGCCGCCGGTTGTGCGAGTGCTGCCACATCCACGTGGACCTATGGCGCCGCACCCTCAGCCGACGCCGCGCTCGCTCACGTCTCGGCCCCGCCGTCAGGAGTGGGTTCGCCCGGCGCCAACCCGACGGCGGACACGGGCATGGCTGGAATGGCGGGCATGTCGTCAGGCACCGCGACGATCGCCATCGAGGCATATGACCTGGGCTTCAAGCCATCGATGCCGTCTGTGCCAGCCGCCGGCACGTACCAGGTCATGTTCCACAACACCGGATCCACAGTGCACGACCTCACGTTCGCCGATGGCACGAAGATCGTCGCCGACGCCGGCACCTCGGCCACCGGCACCGTCACCGTCCCCGCCGGGGGACTCACGTTCCTGTGCTCGATCCCCGGCCATGCCCAAGCGGGGATGACGGGCACCGTGACCGTCGCGGCTTCGGCCAGCGCATCGTCCGCCCCGAGCGTGGTCGGCCCGACGCCGGCAGGCAGCGTGGCGGCAGCGCCAGTCGCAGATCCCAATGCTCCCGCGTATGTGCTTCGCGACGCCGCGGCGCCGCCGGTCATGCCCGGCACGGTGCATGACGTCGACTTCCCGATCGTCGACAAGGACATCACGGTGGCCACCGGCTTCGTCGTCCATGCGTGGACCTTTGGCGGGACGGTCCCAGGTCCGACGCTGCGGGTCCATCTCGGCGACACCGTGAACGTCCACCTGATCAATCAGACCAACATGAGCCACTCGAACGATTTCCACGCAAGCCAGACCGCCATGAACGACCAGATGGTGGAGATCAAGCCCGGCGCGACCTTCATGTACACGTTCAAGGCTGACTACGCAGGTGTCTGGATGTACCACTGCGGCACCGCTCCAGCCCTCGAACACATCGCCAATGGCATGTTCGGGATGGTCATCGTCGAGCCGAAGGGCGGCTTCTCGAAGGTCGACAACGAATTGGCCATCGTGCAAAACGAGTGGTACCTGGGAGCCCAGGGTCAGCCGGCCGACTACGCCAAGGCGAATGCGGCCGCCCCGGCACCTGACTTCGTCGTCTTCAACGGCGTCGCCAATCAGTACAAGGACCACCCGATCCAGGTCACCACCAAGGGTCGCGTCAGGGTCTTCGTCCTCGATGTCGGGCCGAACGTCGACAGTTCATTCCACATCGTCGGTACGATCTTCGACACGGTCACCAAGGAAGGTGTCCAGCTGCTCAAGGGCAACGCCGGTGGCTGGGGATCGCAGGCTGTGGACCTTTCTCCGGCCCAGGCCGCGATCATCGAATTCAGCCCACGGGAGGACGGGATGTATCCGATGGTCACGCATGCGTTCAACTTCGTCGGCAAAGGCGCGATCGGCATCGTCATGGCCGGCGACGGCGACCCGAAGAACTGATCCGTGGCTGTGAGTGATCCGTCGATCGTCGCGCTTGGCCCGGACAGGCGTCGCTCCGCCGCCCGGGCGGCCGATCGACGGATCACCGTGGCTGGTCTCCTCGTCAGTGCACTGCTCATGGCGGCCGCACTCGGTGCGGTCGTGCTGCCGAACGGGGTCCGGCACGGCCTGTGGTTGACGGTCCATCTCGGCCTTGCCGGGGGCGCCGGCACCGCGATCGCAAGCGTGCTGCCCTTCTTCGTGGTCGCCGTCTCGGTAGCCGACCCGATGGGTCGCGTCGTTCGGATCGGGGCGATCATGCTGGTCGCCGCCGGCGCCGTCATCGCCAGCGTCGGCGTGGTCGGCGCTGGACCGGGGATCGGGGTCGCGGGCGCGCTCACGTACCTCGCCGGTCTGCTTGCAGTTTCCGTCGCCGCCTTCTGGCCACTTCACGCCACGACAGCCCGCCGCCATCGGCTGATCCTGGTCGCCTACGGCGCATCGATCGCCCACGTTGCGATCGGGGTAGCGATCGTCACCTTGATGCTTGTCGGCTTCGCCCCCGCGGTCGAACACTGGGGATCCCTCAAGCCCGCCCACGCGTGGCTGAACGTCTTCGGGTTCCTCTCGGTGACCGTCGCTGCGACCCTCGTGCACCTTGGCCCCACCGTGACCGGCGGTCGGATCATCCCGCGGACGAGCGCGACGGTGGCGCTCGTGGCGCTCGTAGCCGGACCGCCGCTGGTCGCCCTTGGCTTCGCCCTCGAGGCGGGCACCGTGGCGAGGGTCGGGGTGCTGATCGAAGGCATCGGGGCAGTAGCCCTCGTCACGCATGGACTCGTGGTCCAGCGCGACCGTGGCCGATGGACGACCGATCCCGGCTGGCATCGGCTGACGTCGTGGAGCCTCCTCCTTGCTCCCTGGTGGTTCCTGGTCGCGGTCATCGTGGCGGGTGGACGGGTCATCCTCGACGGCGCCGTTCCTGAAGCGTGGTCGCTCGAGCAGATCGCCGCGCCGTTCGCGATCGGGTGGGTGGCGCAGGCGATGATCGGCTCGTGGAGTCACCTGCTGCCGGCGATCGGTCCCGCGAGCATCGCCGGCCATGCGCGCCAGCGCGCCCTGCTCGGTCGGGCGGCCATCCCGCGCCTCGTGGCGCTCGAACTCGGCGTGGCACTCATGGTCAGTGGGAATTCCGTGGCATGGGCAGGCTTGTCGGCCCTGGGGCTGACCGTGTCTGCAGCGTCCATCCTGAGCTCGCTGGTGATCCTCGTCGATGCCACGCTGGCTCGGGCCGTCGACCCCGATGCGGCGTCGCGACAGTCGCGGCCCACGGAGGATTGAGATGCGATTGGAGCTGACGAAGCGCGCCGACTATGCGATCCGAGCGGTCCTCGCACTGGCTCGTTCCGCGGAAGGCGAGCGGCTGAGCGTCCGACAGGTGGCCCTCGATCAGCGGATCCCGGTCCGCTTCCTGTCCCAGGTGATGCGCGACCTCGTCCGGGCCGAGCTGGTCGAGGCCACGGTGGGACGGCGCGGCGGGTACCGCCTTGCCCGCCCTGCGAAAGCGATCTCCATCCTGCAGGTCGTGGAGGCCGTGGAAGGGGGCAGCCGTCGCCGGACTTGCATCCTCCGGGGCGGACCGTGTGTCGTCGACGGCGTGTGTGACGTGCATGTGGTCTTCGCTTCTGCGCACGAGGAAGTCCTGCGCCGCCTTCAGCGGGCGACCATCGCGGAGGCCGTCCGAGGACCGGGCAGCCAGCCAGGCGGCTGATCCAGCGCTGCCACGTACCGACGCCAAGGCCTTGGGTCGGAGCGTATCGTTCGCTGGATGAGCACATCTCGAGGTCCGTCGCAACGAGCCTTTGAGCTGGTCGCAACCCGGCCGAACCCCTCCCAGACGAACGACGATCGACCGACCCTTGCGACCGCACTCCTGCAGGGACTCAAGGACCATGGAGCCAGTGAGCTCTTCGGGCTTCCCGGCGACTTCGTCCTGCCCTTCTTCAAGGTCATCGAAGAGCGTGGCATCCTGCCGTGGTTCACATTGAGCCACGAACCGGCGGTCGGGTTCGCCGCAGACGCCGCAGCGCGCTACCACGGGGGCCTCGGCGTGGCGGTCGTGACGTACGGAGCTGGCGCGTTCAATCTGGTGAACGCAGTCGCCGGCGCTTACGCCGAACGCTCGCCCGTCGTGGTCATCGCCGGAGCGCCTGGCGCGCGTGAACGGTCCAGCGGCTTCCTGCTCCACCACCAGGCCCGCACGGTCGACACACAGCTCGCGGTCTTCAAGGAGATCACCGGCGCACAGGCGGTGCTCGACGACCCGGTCACGGCCCCGCACGAGATCGCACGCGTGCTGCGCGTGGCCCGCGAGCGGTCGCTGCCCGTCTACCTGGAACTGCCGCGCGACATGGTCGGTGTGCCGACCCAGCCCGTCCCCATGTTGCCGCGCCGGCGTGGCGACCCGAGCGCGTTACTCGAGTGCGCCGGCGAGATCCTCTCGAAGCTCGCTGCCTCGACCTCCGCGGTGATCGTGGTCGACGTGGAGGTCCGTCGCTACGGGGTGGAGGAGCGGGTGGCCAGGCTGGCACGGACGCTCGGGCTGCCGGTCGTGACCACCTTCATGGGTCGCGGCCTCCTCGACGACGCGCCCGATGTGGTCAGCGGGACGTACCTCGCTGCTGCCGGTGACCCCGTTGTGACGGATATGGTCGAGGGCGCTGACGTACTCCTCCTGCTCGGGGTGATCCTGTCGGACACGAATTTTGCGCTCTCGCACCGGCAGGTCGATCCGCGGGGCACGATCCTCGCGATCGATCGGACCGTCCGGATCGGCCACCACGTGTACCCCGATCTCCCGCTCGACGACCTCATGGACGCGCTGCTCGAGCTCGCCCGACCCGCCGATGTCTTGATCCAGCGTCGCCGACCACCCGCCACGGCCTACGCACGGGGGATGCCGGAGGACGAGGCCCCGATCACGCCATCCGACATCGCCTGCGCGATCAACGACCTCTTCGACCGACACGGTCCGATGCCGATGACGTCCGACATGGGCGATTGCCTGTTCACCGCGATGGAGATCGAGAACACGGCCCTGGCGGCACCTGGCTATTACGCCGGCATGGGCTTCGGGGTGCCGGCCGGCATCGGGGTGGCCGCGACTGGCCATCGACCACTCATCCTGGTCGGAGACGGAGCGTTCCAGATGACGGGCTGGGAGCTTGGGAACTGTCGCCGCTATGGGCTCGATCCCGTCGTGGTGCTGTTCAACAACGCCAGCTGGGAGATGCTGCGGGTGTTCCAACCGGAATCCAGGTTCAATGATCTGGACGACTGGGCGTTCGCGGCGATGGCGCCGTCCCTCGGAGGTCGCGGCGAACGGGTCTCGACACGACGGGGATTGGCGGGCGCGCTCGAACGGGCGGTCCTGAGCCGCGGCTCCTTCTCCATCGTCGAGGTGACGCTGGCACGTGGGGAGACATCGCGGACCCTTGCCCGCTTCGTTGCCGGCTTCGCGCTTGCGCGCGACGGTTCCTCTCCCGCTGCGACGTCCTGAGGGACCCTCAGCAGAGCGCCGCGCAACGACACGCGAAGCGACGAGGTCACCGTCCCCACCATCGACCCGGCACGTAGACTGCCGGCAAGGAGGGAGCCGCGATGGATCCAGCGAACGAGACCAAGGAACCCAGCCTCGACGACGCCACGCTCGGCGACGCGATCAGCCGCGTGCAAGCCTCGGCCAAGCGACTCGGGGTGGAGCTCGACGAGAAAGAGGCCACAGAGTGGGTCGAAGCCATGGCCACCGAGGCCAGCGGCGGCGACGTCGTGGTGGACGTCAACTCGGGCGTCTACGGCCATCGCGTGACGATGCTCGATTTCCAGCCAGCCGACCTCGCCCGCTTCCGCGAGATGGCGGTCATCGTCGGGTTCGAGGACCAGCCGCCGACCGTGATGACGGCCCTCTCGATCTCGGGGTCTGCGGCCCAGAGCAAGATCAACGCCTACCCCGCCGACTGCGACTTCTTCGAACGCGTCCACATCAAGGCCGATACGCGCGAGGAAGCCACCACGATCCTGGCGGGCCTGATGCGCGACAAGGCGCTCGCCACCGCCAGCGGCCCAGGCCACCGACTCTGGGAAGTGAAGTTCGGCTCGCATCCGGCCGCCGGCATGAAGGGCGGCAACGCGGTGAGCGTGGGCTCGCCGATGTCGTGGACGCTCGAGGAGATCCGCGCCGGCCAGCTGGAGGTCATCCTCCCGGACGGTTCGATCGCGGTCCACACGTGGGCCGATGCATCGAAGGAACCGGGCTGGTGCAAGCTCGACTGGGTCATCGCCGACAAGACACGCGGCCAGCTGGCGAACGCGAGCAACGTGCTCGATCCCACGTGGGAAGCGCCGGACGGCACGATCGTCGCGCTCGATGGCTTCCTGGACCCGTACTACCAGGAGGTCTACCTGGAGTCGGACTCGATCCCGCTCTTCCAGAAGCTGGTCAAGGAGCTGTCCGCGGACTCGGTCGACGACTACGTGGACACGCTCGAGCACGAGGTCTGGAAATACACGGTCAAGGACCCCAACTACGGCAAGGCCGCGCGGCGGATGTACAACGTGTTCCGGATGAACGGCAAGTACCGCGAGGCGGCCTATATCCGCGAACTCTTCGACGAGCCGGTGACCGCGCTGTACCAGGTCTCGGCGCTCATCCGGACGCTCGATGACGCGGCCTCCGCCGGCGACGACTTCGACACGACCACGATGGTGACCCAGGTGGACGGCCTGATCATGTCGGCGATCCAGGCGCTCGACGGCCCGGCCGAGGCGCAGATGGTCGGCCACCTGCTGAGCCTGCGGAACTCGCTCCAGGCGCGTGAGAGCCACGACCAGCGGTCCGCGGAGATGGCCGGCATCCAGGGTGCGGCGCTGTCCGCGGTCAACGACTATTTCGAACGCGCGCTGCGGTCCGTGCCGGAGATCGACGCGTATCTCCAGGACATCGTGAAGCGCGCCCCGTAACGACGCGAGACCGTATCGATGCGAACCGACCGGCGGAAAGCGGGGGCCGCGATCGTGGCCCTCGCGGGCCTGTTGGTCGTCGTGGTGGTGGCCGGGGCGCTGACCCTCGGCCGACCGGCGGCGTCACCCGGGCCGTCGTCGAGTTGGGCGTTCGCGTCCGCGACACCCGTGGCGATCGTGCCGCCGACACCCAGTCCCAGTCCCCGTCCTGTGACGACACCCTCGCCCACCCCGGCCCCCACGCCGACGGGAGTCAAGGGCCTGGTCCGCGTCGACCAGCTGGGCTACCTCCCCACCGAGACCAAGATCGCCTACCTGATGGCCCCGGCAGAGGTCCGCGGGGCGGCGTTCAGCGTCGTGGACGGTTCCGGAGCGGTGGTCCTGCATGGGACGGCCGGCGCCAGTGCAGGTTCGTGGAACGAGGCGTATGGCGCGGTCCAGCCGCTGGACCTCACGGCTCTCCAGGCGCCTGGCACGTATCACATCGAGGTCTCCGGACCGCTGGCGGCCACGTCGCCGCCGTTCGAGGTGGGGTCGGTGGCGGCGCTCATCGCGCCACGAGTCGACGACGCGGTCGCGTTCTTCCAGGCGCAGCGCGATGGTCCGGATGTGATCCCGGGCGACCTGGGTCGTCAGCCATCGCACCTCAACGACGCCTCGCTCGATGTCTTCGTGCCGCCTGCGTACGACGCCCCGGACAGCGACACGATCGTGGCCAGCGCGCTGAAGCGGATCGGCGGTCCTGTCGACCTCTCGGGCGGCTGGTTCGATGCCGGCGACTTCATCAAGTTCACGCATACGACCGCGTACGCGGTGGGGCTGATGTTCGCGGCGGATCGTGACCTCGGATCGAACGCGCCGGCGGCGCTTGGCGATGAGGCCCGGTTCGGCCAGGCGTGGCTCCAGAAGGCCTGGGACGCCGGCAGCCAGACCCTCTACATCCAGGTGGGGATCGGCTCGGGGAATACCGCGGGCACGTTCTCCGGCGACCACGACCTGTGGCGTCTGCCCGAGCAGGACGATGCGCTGGCCGGCACTTCCAACCGATACCTGAGCCATCGTCCGGCGTTCCGGGCCGGTACGCCGGGGAGTGCCCTGCCACCGAACCTCGCCGGCCGGATGACCGCGGCACTGGCCCTGGCCGCGCAGGTGGACGCCGCGTCGGATCCGGCGAAGGCGCAGCGCGAGCTCGATCTCGCGGCGAGCATCTTCGCGAAGGCAAAGACGGTCGGCGTGACCGAGGCGGACGTGGTCACGGCGCTCCCCCACGCGTTCTACCCGGAGTCGTCGTGGCGAGACGACCTGGAGTGGGGCGCGGCCGAGCTGGCACTGGCGGCCCAGGCCCTCGGCGATCCGCACGCGACGACGTGGCTGCGCGACGCCACGGTCTGGGCCAAGGCCTATCTCGCCACCGAAGCCGGCCACGACACGCTCAACCTGTACGACACCAGCGCGCTGGCGCACGCGGACCTCATCACCGCGTTGCGAGCCGCCCCGTTGCCGGCCGCGGCGGTGCCGGCCGCGGCGGTGCCGGCCGCGCCGGTGCCTGCCGCCGGCCCGACCGATGGCCTGGCCCTTGGCGAGGAGCCGCTGCTCGCCGATATGCGGTCGCAGCTCGAGGTGGGTGTCGCGCGCGCCGCGGCGGACCCGTTCGGGGCCGGGGCGATCTACAACGACTTCGATGCCGCGCCGCATACGTTCGGGCTGATCACGACGGCGCGCCTCTACGACCGGCTGACCGCGACGGATCGCTATGCCGCGTTCGCGACCGGCCAGCGCGATTGGGCGCTCGGGGCGAACCCGTGGGGTGTCTCCCTGATGATCGGCACCGGGACGACGTTCCCGCACTGCCCGCAGCACGTGGTGGCGAACCTGTCCGGTTCCGTGGACGGCACGGCCCCGATCCTGCGGGGCGCGGTGGTGAACGGCCCGAACAGCGCGGACCTCTTCAGCGACGGCCTTGGCGATTTCTTCAGTGAGGGCGTCACGTGTCCGGCCGCGGGCGGGGATGCGTTCGCGGCCTTCAACGGGCACGGGAGTCAGTTCGTGGACGATGTCCGTTCGTGGCAGACCGTCGAACCGACCCTCGACTTCACGGCCGCGGCGCTGCTGGCCTTTGCGGTCGAGGCGCGCTAGAAGGCCGGCCGGATCAGCCTCCGCCCGGTCAGCGAGGGCCGCGGTCCGCTCCATCCGGAGATGGGGACCATGAGTCGCGCGTCACCGAGGGACACCAGGGTTCCAAAGTCGCGCGAGTCCGCCATTTCAATGCCCACCGGAACGCTCGGCACCCTCGACGCCCGATTCGGGCGCGAGTCGCCCCTCCGCCGCGGGCTCGTGAGCGTGGACCACCCGACCTCCGGCCAGGAATCCATTCAGATCGACTTTCAGGGTCGCCCAAGGTTCCGCCAGACGTCGAAATGGCGGAGAAGTCGTTGTGGCGGCGCCGGGGCGGCGCGACGGCGCGTGGCCGGGCGGCGCGTGGCCTGGGCGCTTGGGCAGCGAGGCCCGAACCGCAGCCCGCGCGATCAGCCCTGCGGGCGACCGCCGGAGCGTGCGAGCCGCTCCCCGGGGAGTGCCACTGGGTTGCCCTGCGGTCGCTGCTGACCGCCGGCCATCGGCCGGGGGGCCTGTCCGCGGTGCGGTGCCGGACGCGAGGTCGATCCCTGATATGACTGACCACCGCGGGATGCAGCCGGCTGCATCGGTCGGCCGATCGACTGTCCGGGTCGGCCGATCGACTGTCCGGGCCGACCCTGCGGCTGACCAGCCCGACCCTGGGCAGGTGCCGGGCGTCCCTGGGCAGGTGCCGGGCGTCCGGCACCCTGGGCCGGTCGACCCTGTGACTGGCCGGGTCGCGCACCGCCACGATGAGCCGGCGCGAAGCCGCCACCGCCACCCCCGCGGGGCGCGCTCGAACGACCCCCGCTCGGTCGCGTGCCGCCAAGACCACCCCGGAGGATGGGCTCGGGGCGGATGGACAGGTCAGGTTCGAAGCCGGGGATGACTTCGACCGGGACCGTGTGTCCCAGCACCTTTTCGATGTCGCGCAGCAGACGCTGCTCGTCGACGCAGACCAGCGAGACGGCATCGCCGTCGACGCCGGCGCGGCCGGTCCGGCCGATGCGATGGACGTAGTCCTCGGGGACCATCGGCAGTTCGTAGTTGACGACGTGCGGGAGCGCGTCAATGTCGAGGCCGCGTGCGGCGATCTCGGTGGCCACGAGGACCGCGAACCGTCCTGCCTTGAAGTCAGCCAGCGCACGAACCCGCTGCGGCTGGCTCTTGTTGCCGTGGATGGCCGTCGCGAGGATGCCATCGCGGTTCAACTGCTCGGCGAGGCGGTTCGCGCCGTGCTTCGTGCGCGTGAAGACGAGCGCCTGGTCGATGCGGCCGCTCGCGATGAGATGCGTCAGCAGTTCGCGCTTCCGTTCGCGGTCCACCGGGTGAACGACCTGCGTGACAAGGGTCGTCGCGGTGTTGCGCGGCGTGACCTGCACCGTGGCCGGCCGATCGAGGATGCCGCCCGCGAGTGCGCGGATCTCGTCGGAGAACGTGGCCGAGAACAGCAACGTCTGGCGACGGACCGGGAGCACGGCGATCACCTTGCGGATGTCGCGGATGAAGCCCATGTCGAGCATCCGGTCAGCCTCGTCGAGGACCAGGATCTCGACATGCGACAGGTCGATCGTGCGCTGGCTCATGTGGTCGAGCAGCCGACCGGGGGTTGCCACGACGATCTCGGGGCCGGCGCGCAGCGCGCGGACCTGCGGGTCGAAGCCGACGCCGCCATAGATCGTGGTGGACTTGACCGGGTTCTGCGCGCCGTAGGTGCGCACACTCTCCTCCACCTGGAGCGCGAGCTCGCGGGTCGGGGTGAGGATGAGCGCCCGGATGACACGCGGGCCGTTCGTCCGCTCCGCGTGCAGGATCTGCAGCATCGGCAGCACGAATGCCGCGGTCTTGCCGGTCCCGGTCTGGGCGCCGGCCATCAGGTCGCGCCGCTCGAGGACGAGTGGGATCGCCTCGGACTGGACAGGGGTGGGTTCGGTATAGCCCTGGCGAGCGACCGAATGGATCAGCTCGGGCGTCAGCCCGAGTCCATCGAAGGACATGGAACAAGCTCCTGACGAGGCCCTCCCGCACATCGGCGGGGCCCGGTCAGGGCAGTGGTTGGTCGGGGTCGAAACGGTAGTTGGACCGGGGCGCTGACCGGAGCGCCCATCGAACACGAGAGGCCGACCATACCACAGTGCCGCGCGGCAACCTCCCGTCATCGACCACGTGGGCGATCGGACCGTGCGCTCGAACCCCGGTCAGGTGCCGCGCCGATCTCCGGTGCCGACCGTGAAGCCCACCTGTGCGCCGCCGTCGGGCCGGGCCGTCGCGAACACGGTTCCGCCATGGGCGACGGCCACATCCCGCACGATCGCAAGACCCAGGCCGGAGCCGGGCTGGCTCCGCGCGTCCATCGCCCGATAGAACCGGTCGAAGACATGCGGGATGTCCGCGCTGGCGATCCCGGGTCCCCGATCGAGGACCTCGACCCGACCGGCGCGAACGACGACCTCGATCGGCGCGTCGCCACCGGGATCGAACTTGACCGCGTTCTCGACCAGGTTGGCGATGGCCCGTTCCAGCGCACGGGCACGACCCTGGACACGCCGGCCGTCGCCGCGGACCGCGATCGACCGACCGGTCCGTCGGCCGACCCGCTCGGCGACCTCACCGGCGACGACGGTGAGGTCCACGTCGGTCACGGGTTCGGCCTCGCGGCGGTCGGTGGCCAGCTCGATCAGCTCGTTCACGAGGTCGGTCAGCTCGCGGGTCTCGCTGGTCAGGTCATCGAGCAGCCGCTCGCGCGCGTCTGGGGCAAGCTCGTCCATGCGACGCACGACCGAGACGTTGGTCCGCAGACTCGTGAGCGGCGTGCGCAGCTCGTGACCGGCGTCTTCGACCAGGCGCTGCTGATCGTCACGGGACCGAGCCAGGCTGGCCAGCATCCCGTTGAACGCCTTGCCGAGCCGGCCCACCTCGTCCGATCCGCTCTCTGGCACGACGAGGTCGAGGCGACCCGTACCGGCCTGCTCGGCCGCTCCGGTCAGGTCCACGAGTCGGCGCGACAGGCGTCGCGCGATGAGCCAGCCCGTGGCGGCCGCGATGAGCAGCGTGGCACCACCGACCAGCACGATCTGGGCCCGGACAACGTCCAGCAACGAGTCCACCACCAGCAGGTTCCGCCCGATCTCGACCGCGCCACCGCCTCCACCCACGGCCACGGTGACGATCCGGAAGTGCGTGGTCGGACTCACCTCGTCACGCGGTTCGGTCATCTGGCGTGTCTCGCGAGTGACCATCGCGAGTTCGATGGCCGTGACCGGGAGCGGCGGCCGCCCATTCAAGGTAGCGACGGAGCCGTCGGGCTTGATCCGCTGAAGCGTGACGAGCGTGCCTGCGCCGAAGTCGGGGTCGGCGCCCGGCATGTCGAAGATGTCGTCCGGGTCGGGCTTGGCGACTACCTCGGTCGCGGCGGCATGGATCGTGGCGTCGATCTCGGCATGGATCTCGTTCGCGATCGTCACGTACGCCAGCGTCCCGAACGACACCACCACGACCGCCGCCAGGAGCGCAAGGGTGAGGGCGAGCGTCCGTTGCAGACTCACTGGCGGATCGAGTACCCGACGCCGCGGATGGTCTGGATCAGCCGGGCGCCGCCATCTTCTTCGGTCTTGCGCCGCAGATAGCTGATGTAGACGGCCAAATTCTTGGAGTCGATCCCGAAGTCGTAACCCCAGATCCGGTCGTAGATCGCGGCATGCTCCAGCACGATGCCCTTGTTGAGCATCAGGAGTTCGAGCAGGTCGAATTCGGTCTTCGTGAGTTCCAGTTCGCGCGGGCCGCGCCAGACCCGACGCGCCTCGGCGTCGAGCCGCAGATCCGCCACCTCGAGGACGCGGGGGCGGTCAAGGCCGGCGCCGCGCGACCGGCGGACGAGGGCGCGCAGTCGAGCGAGCAACTCGGCGAGTTCGAATGGCTTGGCGAGATAGTCGTCGGCCCCCGCATCGAGACCGACGACGCGATCGGACGTCTCGGTCCGGGCCGTGAGCAGCAGGATGGGTGTTCGGTCGCCCTCGGCCCTGAGGTACCGACACACGCTCAGCCCATCGAGGTTCGGCATCAAGACGTCGAGGATCAGGACGTCGGCCGGCGATGCGTGGATCGCGGTGACGGCCTCCAGGCCGTCGGTCACGGCTCGGACGTCGTACCCGTCGAGCTGCAGCGCTCGCACGAGGGCATCGCGAATCGCGCGATCGTCATCGGCCAGGATCACACGGACGGGCACGGCGGCAACCTCCGATGCAAGGGTACGGGAGGTGACGGACCGTGGCGCGCGGCGAGCTCGTGGGCTCGATGCGGATCAGCCAGCGGGCAGGAACCGGATGCGAGCAACGTGCCCGTGCGGCGCGAACTCGATGTCGCCCGGAAGGACCCCGGTCACGACATCGATGTCGACGCCCCCGCCCTCGACCGTGCGCTCACGCACGTGCGTGGAGGTCTCGGCGATCGAACCCGCCACCGCGAACGCCGCGATCCGGCGCGCCAGCGGCTCGAACTCCACCCCCGACTGCAGGTCCACCTCCAGGACATCGTCGACCACTTCGAGCCGGGCGATGGTGAGGTCCAGCGCGTAAGCCGCCGCCTCGCAGCGCGCCCCGAGATGCCCCACCGGATCCTCGGCGACCCACGCGGCTTGTCTGGCGATCGTGGCGAGGCGTTCGATGTCCGGCGCCAGGGCAGCAGCGTCGCCGACCCCTTCGAAGCGTTCGTCCGTGTCCCAGCGCCGCCGTTCCGTCATCGGTGATCGCTCTTCAGGCCTTGCGTTCGAGGATGGGTCGGGCCACGTCCGGCTTGTCGACGACGAAGGCGAACATCGCACGATCGCCCCAGCGGCCAAGGAACAGGTGCCCGTAGATGTTGACGCCGGCGTCCGCGAGCGCCCGCGACAGACGGGCCATCCCGCCCGGCCGGTCATCGACCTCGACCAGGATGGACTCGCCCTCGATGAACGTGTAGCCGCCGCCATCGAGGACGGCGCGTGTGCCTTCGTCGTCGGCCGTGGTCATGATCACGTGTCCGGAATCGCCCATGCTGCCGCCACCGATCGCGCGCAGGTCGATCCCGCGGGCCGCGAGGGCCTCCGCGAGGTTGGCCATGGCGCCGGGCTCGTTCTTCAACTGGACCACGAACTGATTGGCCATGCTGACCTCCACTGGACTGGGACGACCGCGATTCTACCCGCGCGCCGACGCGGCCACGATGCCCGGTCGCGGCAGCGACTCAGAGTCGACAAATTCGGGTCGAACGCCGTGGCTGGGGACCGTTCCAAGCCGTTCGGGCCGTTTCGGCGACTTCAGGGTCGACAGATCGGGTCCGACGGCCGCTCCAGGCCTGCAAACGACACCCTTCAGGTTCTATTTGTCGACTGTGAGTCGGCAGGGGGCTGGGCGCGCGCCTCAGAGGCCCCGGCGGATCCCGGCGGCCCGCGTGTACGCCTCGACGTAGGCGGGCGCGGAACCGGTCACCCAATCGAAGTCGACCGCCATCCCCCGGTCCAGAAGCCCTTCCCACGTCGTGCCGCCCACGCGGAACGAGGCGAAGGCCTGGTCGCAGGCCCACAGCAGCCCTTCGGGCGTGTCGTGTTCGAACACGAACCCCGTGCCCGCCGCCGGATGGACGAACTGATCAACCACGGTATCGGCCAACCCACCGGTCTTGTGCACGATCGGTGGCGTCCCGTAGCGGAGCGCGATCATCTGGCCCTGCCCGCAGGGCTCGAACCGCGACGGCATCAGGAACAGGTCAACGCCAGCGTAGATCCGCCGGGCCATCACCCGATCGAACCGGTCGAGCAGGGCCACGCGCGTGGGATCAGCCGCGGCGAGCGCCCAGAACGGATCGGCCAAGGCCGGATGACCGCTGCCCAGGACCACGACCCGCGCGCCACGGTCGAGGAGCGCCGGGGTCGCGTCGGCCAGGATGTCGAACCCTTTCTGCGGATCCAGCCGCCCGATCAGACCCAGGACGGGTCTTGGATCGTCCGGATCGAACCCGATCCGCGTCAGCAGGTCGGCCCGGCACATCGCCTTGCCGGCCATGGCGCCGCGTGAGTACGTGGCCGCGAGGTCCGCGTCGGTCGCTGGATCCCAGACCGTCGTGTCGAGGCCGTTGAGGATCCCGAAGAAGCGATCCCCTTTCGCCCGCAGCGTCGCGTCCAGCCCCATCCCGAACGCGGGCGTCAGCGCCTCTGCCGCGAAGCCCGGCGAGACCGTGTTGACGAGCTCGGCTCGTTCGATGCCGCTCCACAGAAGATCGATGCCTTCGGCCTCGGGCGCCACGATCCCGTCTCCTGGCCGCAGACCCAGCTGGCCGAGTCGTGCCCGCGGAATCCAGCCGTGATACGCGAGGTTGTGCAGCGTCATGAGGATCGCGGCATCGCCCACGATCGGATCATCGGCGTAGCGGGCGTCGCGGAAGATCGCCGCAGGGCCGGTGTGCCAGTCGTGGAGGTGGAGGACATCCACGGGTCGGCCGTCGGCTCTGAGCGCCTCCAGGGCCGCGCGGCAGAACATCCCGAACCGCCACGCGTTGTCCACGTAGTCGCCGTCGGCGTCGCCATAGAAGCCGTCCCGGTCGAAGGCGGCGGGCACGTCCACCAGGCGCAGCCGATACCCATCGGCCCGGACGTCGACGATCGTGACGTCGCGCATGCTGGCCGGTGCGCGCGGATCGGGGACGCGGACCACCATCGAACCCTCGACCGCCTTCGGATCCGGCGCAGGCACGGACCGATAGCGCGGCAGGAAGACATCGACCGGCGTCTCGATCTCGCCTGTCCCCAGCGTGTGCAGCGCCCGGGCGAGCGCATCGACGACATCGGCAAGTCCACCGGTCTTCGCCCAGGGCTCGCATTCGGCGGCGAGGAACACGACGCGCAGTGACATGGCCCGCGCATCGTAGTCGCCCGGGCACTCGGCCGACACCGCACCTAAACCGGTTCACAACCGGCCTGACCGAGTATCATCCGCGCTCATGGACCTCGTCCGCGTCCCTTCGACGCCCGCCGCGACGTTCCCGCTCCCGCCCCGACTCGAAGGCCTCCGTCGGCTGGCCTACAACCTGTCATGGGCGTGGCATCCACGCACCCGCGGGCTGTGGAGCCTGATCGATCGCACGGCATGGACGCGCTACCGCAATCCCGTGGCGGTGATCAGCGGTTCGGTCGACTGGTCGCGCCTTCTCGACGATGCGAAGTTCCTGGCCGAGTATCACGACGTCCTCGAGGAGTTCGACTCCTACCTCGCCAACAGCTCGGACCACTGGTTCCAGCGTCGGTACGGCGAGGAAGTCACTGGCCCGATCGCGTACTTCTGCGCGGAGTACGGGCTGCACGAGTCGCTCGGCATCTACTCGGGCGGCCTGGGCGTCCTCGCCGGCGACCACATGAAGTCGGCCAGCGACATGGCCCTCCCCGCGATCGGCGTGGGGCTGCTGTATCGCAAGGGCTACTTCCGCCAGTCGATCGATGCCGATGGTCACCAGGAGCACAACTACCCCGACTATGACCTGAGCCGCCTGCCCATCAGCCGGGTCCAGGACCAGAACGGCCTGCCGCTCACGATCAGCGTCGAACTGCCCGATCGCGAGCTGGCCGTGGCCGTCTGGCTGGCCCAGGTGGGTCGCGTCCCGGTCCTGCTGCTCGACACCGACCTGCCCGAGAACCTGGACCAGGACCGGCCCATCACCCACATCCTGTATGTCCGCGGTCGCGAGATGCGTCTGCACCAGGAGCTGGTCCTCGGGGTCGGCGGCGTCCGCGCGATCCGGGCCCTCGGTCTCGCCCCGGTCGTCTGGCACCTGAACGAGGGCCACTCTGCGCTGCTCCTCGCGGAGCGCGCCCGGGAGCTGGTGGCGGCCGGCGAGACGCTCGACGATGCCTGGACCGCGGTCCGGCGCAACAGCGTCTTCACGATCCACACCCCGGTCTCGGCCGGCAACGAGCGTTTCGATACGGATCTCGTGCGACGCGTCGCCGGGCCGCTCCTCGATCGGGGCGGCGTGCCGGTGGATCGGGTCCTGGAACTGGGCATCGGTCCCGATGGCGACCCAGGCCAGTTCGACATGACCGCGTTCTCCCTGCGCCTGACGAACGGCGCGAACGCCGTGAGCCAGCTCCACAGCCACACGGCCAATGCCACCTGGCATGGCATCACCCCGGACCCCATCCTCGGGATCACGAATGGCGTCCACGGACCAACCTGGATCGGGTCGCCGATCGCCGACCTGCTGACCCGCTATCTCGATGCCGACCTCGACGACCTCGACGCCGGCACCCAGCAGGGTCGGTTCTGGGAGCGCATCGAGCGCGTCCCGGCGAAGGAGCTCTGGGAGGCCCATCTGCGCCAGAAGCGCGAGCTGGCCCATTTCGCCCAGGGTCGACTGCGCAGCCAGTTCGCCCGGCATGGCGAGGCACCGTCCGTGCTGGCCGAGCTCGAGACCGCGCTGGACCCCGGGATCCTCACCATCGGATTCGCCCGCAGGTTCGCCACCTACAAGCGCGCCAGCCTCCTGTTCAGTGACATGGACCGGCTGGGTCGGATGCTGTGGGATGCCGATCGTCCTGTCCAGGTGGTCTTCGCGGGCAAGGCCCACCCGGCCGACCGGCCCGGCCAGCGCGTGATCCAGGAGATCTTCCAGCGCTCACGGTCTCCGCAGCTGCGCGGCCGGGTCTTCATCCTCGAGGACTACGACATGCGGGTGGCGCGGTTCCTCGTGCAGGGCGCGGACATCTGGCTGAACAATCCGCGCCGGCCGCTGGAGGCCTCCGGCACATCCGGGATGAAGGCGGCCCAGAACGGCGTGCCGAACCTGAGCGTCCTTGACGGCTGGTGGGACGAGGGCTACACCGGCGACAACGGCTGGGCCATCGGCGGGCGCGACATGAACCCCGACGAGGCCGCCCAGGACTGGTCCGACGCCCAGGATCTCTATCGCCTCCTCGAGGAGGAGATCGTCCCGCGCTACTTCGAGCGCGACGCGAATGGGATCCCGACACGCTGGCTCGAGGTCATGCGGCAGTCCATGGCCACGGCGCTGTGGCGGTTCTCCACGACCAGGATGCTGCACGAATACGCCGAGCAGCTTTACCTGCCGGCCGCGGGGGTGGCGGTCACCACCAAGGCGCGCACGCCCGTCGTCACCGAGGCCGGCTAGCGCCCCCGGCGACCCATCGCAAAGGACATCGGACGTGGCACCGCGGATCTCGCTCGCGCTCGCGCTGCATAACCACCAACCGGTCGGCAACTTCGGCTGGGTGTTCGCCGACGTGTACGAGCACGCCTACCTGCCGATGCTCGAGGCGCTCGAGCGGCACCCCGGGATCCGCCTCTCGCTCCACTACAGCGGACCGCTGCTCCAGTGGTTCGCCGCCGAGCGACCCGACTTCATCGAGCGACTCCGAGCACTCGTGGATCGCGACCAGGTCGAGGTCCTCGGCGGGGGCTACTACGAGCCCGTGCTGGCCTCGCTCCCGGAACGCGACCGCGTGGATCAGCTGCGCCGGATGGGCTCCGAGGTGGAGCGACTGTTCGGGCGCCGGCCGCGCGGGGCGTGGCTGGCCGAGCGGGTCTGGGAGCCGGATCTGCCCACCTCGCTCGTGGCCGCGGGATATGGCTGGACGATCCTCGACGATGCGCACTTCCGCGCGGCCGCGATCCCGGAACAGAACCTCTGGGGCCCGTATATGACCGAGGACCAGGGCCGCCTGCTGCGCGTCTTCGGCACCGAGCAGGGCCTGCGCTACCGCATCCCGTTCCGCGATGTCGACGAGGTGATCGGCTACCTCCGCGACCACGCCACCGAAGATGGCGAGCGAGTCGGGATGATGGGCGATGACGGCGAGAAGTTCGGTGCGTGGCCGACGACGTGGCGCCACTGTTGGGGCGAAGGCCGCTGGGTGGAGCGGTTCTTCGAGGCGCTCGAGGCGAACGCCGACTGGCTCACGACGCTGACCCCATCGGCCTGGCTCGGCAGCCGTGCGCCGATCGGCCGGGTCTACGTCCCGACCGGCTCGTACGCCGAGATGGGCGACTGGGCCCTGCCCGCCGACGAGGCCAACGAGTTCGCGCGGGTCTTCGCCCATGCGCTGGCGGACCACCAGCCCGAGGCGCGCTGGCTGCGCGGGGCGTTCTGGCGCAACTTCCAGGTCAAGTACCGCGAGATCAACGACCTCCACAAGCAGATGCTGCGGACATCCGAGAAGGTCGCGGCGATGACCGCGGGCGCCATCCGCGAGACCGCCACCGACCATCTCCACCAGGGCCAGTCGAACGATTGCTACTGGCACGGGCTGTTCGGCGGCATCTACATCAGCCACATGCGCCTCGCCACGCACGAACACCTGATCGCGGCCGAGGACCTCGCCGATACCGCGGCCGGGTCACTCGATGCCACGGAATTGCTGGACCTGGACATGGACGGGTTCGACGAGGTCCGGCTGGCGACCGCCGGCCAGGTGGTGACCGTCGACCTCAACGAGGGCGCGGGGATCGGGGCATGGGATATCCGGCCCGTCCGTCACGCTCTCACCGCGGTCATGCGCCGACGGCCGGAGGCGTATCACGAGCGGCTGCGCGAGGCGGATGCGGCCGCCGCGAACCCGCAGGCGGAGCACGGCGGCGGCGACGCCCCAGCCTCCATCCACGACGTGGTGCGGGTCAAGGAGGCCGATCTCTCCTCCCATCTCGTCTACGACGCCTATGAGCGTCGCTCGGGACTGGCCCGATTCCTGCCGACCGATGCCACGCCCGAGGGCTGGGCCGATGCGCGGGTCGTCGATCTGAGCGACGCCGTGGACGGACCGTTCGAGCTGATCGAACTGCGGCCCGGGTTCGTCGCCGTCCGTCGTGACGCAGCGGTCGGCGAGACCGGCCGCGCGCGGGTCGACAAATTGCTCCGGCTGGGTGGCGACCGGGCCACGCCAACGCTCGATGTCAAGATCGAGGTGCAGAACATCGGGGAATCGCCGATCGCCGCGCGGTTCGGGGTCGAATGGACCGTGACCATGCTCGGCGGCGGCGGCAATCCCGCGGCATGGTGGGAGGTCGACGGCGCGCGGACTCGTCACGACGCCGCGGGCCAGGCCAGCGGCCTCGAGCGCATCGCGCAGGGCAATGACTACATCGGCGTCGAAGTCGCCACGACGGTCTCGGCCCCGGCCGATGCGTGGTGGTCCCCGGTCGAGACGATCTCGAACTCGGAAGGCGGCTTCGAGCGCGTCTACCAGGGGTCCGGGCTGCTCCTGTCGTGGCCGCTCCACCTCGCCCCGGGCGAGCACTGGTCGGTGACGATCTCGAACACGGTCTCGACCACGCGCGACCGCGCCACCGACGCGTGAGCCGGCCGCGGCTCGTCGTCCACGGACACTTCTACCAGCCGTCGCGCATCGATCCGGTGACGGGCGCGGTGCCGCCGGAACCATCCGCCTACCCGGCCCGCGACTGGAACACCCGGATCGCGGCGGACTGCTATCGACCGAACGCCGAGGTCGGCAACCTCGGCCGCATCTCGTGGGATCTGGGTCCCACGCTCTCCGGCTGGCTGGCCGATGGGGACCCCGAGGCGTACCGCGGCTTTGCGATCGGGGACCAGGGGCGCCATGGGATGGCCCAGCCGTTCCACCACGCCATCGTGCCGCTGGCCACCTCGCGCGACCGGCGGACCGAGGTGCGCTGGGGTCTGCGCGACTTCGAGGTGCGTTTCGGGCGCCGTCCCGGCGGGATGTGGCTCCCGGAGACCGCGGTGGACCTCGAGACGCTCCGCATCCTCGTCGACGAAGGCATCACGCACACGATCCTCGCGCCATGGCAGCTGGCCGGGCAGCTCGACACGCGCCGGCCGTACCGGGTGGCGCTGGACGGCGGGCGCTCGATCGTGGTCGTGCTGTATGACGGTGGCCTGTCGACGGCCGTCTCGTTCGATGCGCGGGCCACCGAGGACGCCGACCGGTTCGCCGCCGAGCAGGTCCTGCCGCGGCTGGCGGCCTCGGATGAGGCGAGCCCGTTCGCGGTGATCGCCACGGACGGCGAGCTGTACGGACACCATCGAGCGTTCCGCGAGCTATTCCTGGCACGGCTCGTGGGCGATGTGGACCTGGGCTTCGACGTGGCGACCCTCGCCGAGATCGTGGCGAGTGATGGACCGACCGCCGCGGAAGCCCAGCTCGTCGAACGGACGTCGTGGAGCTGCCACCACGGCATCGAACGCTGGAGCGGTCCGTGCGGCTGCGTCGCCGATGGATCGTGGAAGACCCGGCTGCGAGTCGCCTTCGACACCTTCGCGGATGCGCTCGACCGGGTGACCGACCGGCTCGCCTCGGAACTCCCTGGCCATCCGGATCCGTGGGCCGCGCGGGACGCGTACGTGGATGTCGTGCTCGGCGCCGAGGCTGGCCACGCGTTCGCGGCGCGCTGGCTGGGAGACACCCCGCCGGCCGAGGCGCGCGACCGATTCCTCGCGATCATGGACGCCCAGCGCTGGCGGCTGGCGATGTACGCGAGCTGCGGCTGGTTCTGGGACGTGCCCGACCGGGTGGAGACGACCTACGCGATCCGGGCGGCGACGCACGCGGCGACCACCATCGACTGGTTGGCCGGGACCTCGCTCCTCCACGACCTGACGACCGAGCTGGACATCTGGCGAGCGGCATGGTGACCCGCGGCGGACGAAATCGCCGCGGGAATCCATCAACCCGCGGCCTGCGCGCCACGGGCTGATGTGGGGAACGGGTCACCGGGGGGAGCGACCCGTGTTCGGAGGCTTGGTATCGTTATCTCTGGCTACGACCAACGCTACTTGGACTAGCAGACTATGTCAATCGAGGGAATGGTCCCGGGACCTCCGCCGGCCGGTTCGCATGGCGCCCTCGATGTGGAGCGCGGCTCCGATGTCCCGATCTCGACCCAGATCTACTGGCAGTTGGCGTATCAGATCGATTCCGGCCGACTTCTGCCCGGGGCGCGTCTGCCCCCGGTCCGCGAGCTCGGCGCTGCGCTGCGCGTCAACCCGAACACCATCCGCGCCGTCTACCGCCGTCTCTCCGATGCGGGCTATGTCTCGAGCCGCCACGGGGCCGGCACGCATGTCGCGGATCGTCCGCCCCAGCGACGCGGCACCGAAGCGTTGGCCGGGATCGTGTCCGAGATGCTGCGCCGGGCGGCCCACGCGGGGTTCACCGCGGACGAGCTGGCCAGCGCGACCTTCGCGGCTGCGACGGAGCGCAAGCGCCCGGGGCCGTTGGTCCACGTGCTGTACACCGAATGCACGAACGCTGATGCCGGCTACGACGCGGAGCGACTGGTCGATGCCTTTCCCGGCATGATCGAGGCCGAGGGGGCGCTGCTCGACGACCTGCCGGATCGCCTGGAGCGCTTCCACTACGACCTGATCGCCACCACGACGTTCCACGCGGACGAGGCGCAGGCCCTGGCCGCCGGGCGGGTCCCGGTGGTGGCCATGCTGGTCGGACCGGGCTACGTGGAGATGGTCCACGAGATCGCCGGCTTGCCGGCCGGTTCGCGTGTCGGGCTGGTCTGCGCCTCGGAACGTGGCAAGGACAACATCATGGAGACGCTCGCGCTCTCGGGCACGACGGGGATCGAGATCATCGCCGCGCTCATCGAAGGCGA
>JBBQLI010000050.1:0-22558 GCA_038327765.1 Candidatus Limnocylindrales bacterium
GAGCACATCTTCGGGCTCGACGCCAACGGCCGCGACGAGTACAGCCGGGTCGTCCACGGCTCCCAGGTCTCGCTTCGCATCGGCTTCATCACGGTGGGCTTCGCGATCGTCCTGGGCTCGCTCATCGGCCTCGTGGCGGGGTATGTCGGAGGCGCGGCGGACACGCTGCTGATGCGCATCATGGATGTCGTGCTCGTGTTCCCCGCCCTGCTGCTGGCCGTGGCGATCGTGGCCGTCCTCGGGTCGGGTCTGATCAACGCCCAGCTCGCCATCGGCATCGTCGCGATCCCTGTCTATGCCCGGATCATGCGCGCGTCAGTGCTGTCGGTCCGCGAAAGCGACTTCGTGACCGCCTCGCGAGCGCTCGGAGCCAGCGCCGCGACCCTCATCTTCCGACGGATCCTCCCCAATGCCCTCACCCCGATCATCGTGGCCGGCACGCTCGGGATCGGCGGTGCCGTCCTCGACGTGGCGGCTCTCTCGTTCCTCGGGCTCGGGGCGCAGCCGCCGCTGGCCGAATGGGGTTCGATGATCGGGAGCGATCGCGGGTCGCTGTTCAACGCGCCACATCTGATCTGGGCGCCGGGCATCGCCCTCGCGCTGACCGTCTTCGGGTTCAACCTCCTTGGCGACGGGATCCGCGACGCCCTCGACCCGAGGCTCAACCGATGACCGAGGCACGGTCCGCCAAGGAACACACGACGGTCCTCGGTCCGGCGTTCGACGAAACCACGGTCGAGGAGCTCATCCCGGCCTCACAGCGACGCGCCCACCGCCAGCGCGGCAGCGAGCCGCTCCTCAAGGTCACGGACCTGCGGACATCGTTCTACACGCGTGATGGCGTCGTGCGGGCCGTGGACGGCATCGACTTCGAAGTCGACCGCGGCGAGATCATGGGGCTCGTCGGCGAATCCGGCTGCGGCAAGAGCGTGACGAGCCTCTCGATCATGCGTCTGGTCGCGCGCCCCGGTCGGATCGAATCCGGCAGCATCATGTTCGACGGCCAGGATCTGCTCACACTCGGCGACGACGCCATGCGCCGGCTCCGCGGCGACCGGATCTCGATGATCTTCCAGCAGCCCACCTCATCGCTCAACCCGGTCTGGGATGTCGGCCGCCAGATCGCCGAGGTCCTCGAGCTGCATCGCAAGATGTCGGGCAAGGCGGCGCGCGCACGCGCGCTCGACCTCCTGCGGATGGTCGGCATCCCGGATCCGGAGCGACGACTGAAGGCCTACCCGCACGAGATGTCGGGCGGCATGGCCCAGCGCGTGATGATCGCGATGGCCCTGGCGTGCGAGCCCGAACTCCTCATCGCCGACGAGCCCACGACCGCCCTCGACGTCACCATCCAGGCCCAGATCCTGGACCTGATGCGGACCCTTCGAGACGAGACGGGGACAGCCATCATCCTCATCACCCACGACCTCGGTGTCGTCGCCGAGATGTGCGACCGCGTGGCGGTCATGTACGCGGGCGAGATCGTCGAGCGCACGGACGTCGTCTCGCTCTTCCGCGAACCGCTCCACCCGTACACCCGTGGGCTGATCGGCTCGATCCCGGTGGTCGGCGACGTCCACGACGAGCTGGCGGTCATCCCCGGCAATGTGCCGAACCTCATCGACCTGCCCAAGGGCTGCCGCTTCGCGCCCCGCTGCGTCTCGCGGGTCGAGGAGCACGTGGATATCGCGACCGAGGTGCACCCGGCCCTGCTGCCGCTCGGCACCGCCCACGATGTCCGCTGCTTCCTCTATCACGACGCCGCAGGTCGAGTCCTGCCACGCCCGGCAGCCGCGACCACGGCCGGGGCACGAACGTGACCGCCGCCCCCGCCCCGCTGGCCTCCGCGCCGCTCGGCCGAGCCGATCAGGGTGCCCCGCTGGTCCAGGTCCGCGATCTGGTCAAGCATTTCGCGATCAAGGGCGGTGTCCTTCAGCGGACGGTCGGGCAGGTCCAGGCCGTGGATGGCGTGAGCTTCGACATCCGGCGCGGCGAGACGCTCGGCCTCGTGGGCGAGTCGGGCTGCGGCAAGACGACGGTAGGCCGGCTCCTCCTGCGCCTGATCGAACCCACGGCGGGCAGCATCCGGTTCGACGGCGTCGAGCTCACGAAGCTGCGCGGGGCGGCCTTGAAGCCGTATCGCCGGCGCATGCAGATCATCTTCCAGGACCCGTATGCCAGCCTCGACCCGCGGACGCCCATCGGCGACAGCATCGGCGAGGGACTGCGCATCCACGGCATCGGGACCACCGCCGAACGGCGGGCCAAGGTGGCCAGGATGATGGACATGGTCGGCCTGCAGCAGTACCACGCGCGTCGCTACGCCCACGAGTTCTCGGGCGGTCAGCGCCAGCGCATCGGCATCGCCCGGGCACTCGTCCTCGAACCGGATCTGGTCGTCTGCGACGAGCCGGTCTCAGCCCTCGATGTGTCGATCCAGGCGCAGGTCCTGAACCTCCTGAAGGCGCTTCAGCGCGAACTGGGTCTGACCTACGTGTTCGTCGCGCACAACATGGGCGTGGTCGAGCACATCAGCGACCGGGTCGCGGTCATGTACCTGGGGCGCATCGCGGAACTGGCCGAGCGCCGGGCGCTCTTCCAGCAGCAGGAACATCCGTACACGGCGGCGTTGATGTCGGCGATCCCGATCCCGGATCCGGAGCTGCGCCGCCAGCGGATCATCCTGAAAGGCGACGTTCCGAGCCCCGTCAATCCGCCGACCGGCTGCCGCTTCCATCCCCGCTGTCCGTTGCGTCAGGAGATGGGCGATCCGGCCATCTGCGCGGCCGAGGTGCCCCCGCTCATCCAGCTGGGCGACGACCACCTGTGCGCCTGCCACTTCCGCCAGCCGGCGGCCGGCGCGTCCTAGCCCGAGCTCCAGCCAGCACGGACGGTGCGGTGCCGGGACAGCCTCGCGAGCGGCTCAGTGCGCGGCGTCGTCGCTCGGGATATCGGTGATGCGCAGGAGTGCGTCGGTCTCGCGATCCGTATGGCCGGCTTCGCCGGCTGGGTCAGGCGGCTCCGGAGCGACATCGCCGCCGTCGCCCGCGGTCGCGGCAAGGACCGGATCACCGGCCGCCGGCGCGGGAGGGATGGCCGTCGGACCGGCGCCACCAGCCGAGACACCGAGCACGGAGCTCAGCGTCGCTTCGACCTCTTCGGCGTAATGGCAGGCTACGGTGTGGCCCTCGCGCAGGACACGGAACGTCGGGTCGATGGTCACGCAGTCCTCGGGATTGCCGAGGCGCTCGCGCAGCCAGCATCGGGTGTGGAACCGGCAGCCCGAGGGTGGGTTCGCAGGCGATGGGACGTCACCGCTGAGGATGATCCGCTTGTGCCGCGCGGTCGGGTCCGGCGTGGGGACCGCCGAGAGCAGGGCGACCGTATACGGGTGGCTGGGGTGAGCGTAGATCTCGTCCACGCCCGCCATCTCGACCATCCGGCCGAGGTACATGACGCCGACCCGGTCGCTGATGTGCTCGACCACCGCGAGGTTGTGTGCGATGAACAGGTACGTCAGGCCGAATTCCTGCTGGAGGTCGTCCAGCAGGTTGAGCACCTGGCTCTGGATCGAGACGTCGAGGGCGGAGACCGGCTCATCGAGGACGACGAAGTCCGGGTTCATGGCGAGCGCACGGGCGATGCCGATGCGCTGGCGCTGGCCGCCCGAGAATTCGTGCGGGTAGCGCCGGATGTGGCTCTGGTTGAGACCCACCTTGCCGAGCAGCTTGCGGACGGTGTCATCGCGCTGCTTCTTGTCCGTCATGCCGTGGACCAGCGGGCCCTCGCCGACGATCTCACCGACGGTCATGCGCGGGTTCAGCGACGCGTACGGGTCCTGGAAGACCACTTGCAGGTCGCGCCGGACCGACTTCATCTCGTCGGCGCCCGCGAGATAGGTCTTGGCACCGGCCTTGGACTGGGCGGGGGTCGGCTGGTCGAACAACGGCTTGCCGTTCACCTCGACCTTGCCTGACGTCGCCGGGATGAGCCGCAGGATCACCTTGCCGAGCGTCGTCTTGCCGCAGCCCGACTCGCCGACGAGACCCAGCGTCTCGCCACGCTTCACCTCGAAGCTGACCCCGTCCACTGCCTGGACGGCACCGATCTTCGAGATGCCGAGGAGACCGCCGCGGATCTCGAAGTGCTTGACGAGGTCCGTGACGCGCAGGAGGGGCGGTTCGGTCGCGGTCGCCGACGGCGGGACCGGGCTGGTCGTGGCGGCTGGCATGGCGCTCACGACGCGACGCTCAGGCTCGCGGCCGCGGCGACGGCCTCCTCGGGCGTCGGCGAGGCGCCGACGGCGGGTGGCTCGCCTGCCGGGGTCAGCCAGCAGCGCGAGAGGTGGCCGGGGCTGACCTCCTGGAGCGGCGGCTCGTTGTCGCAGACCGGCATCGCGTAGGGGCAGCGACGCTTGAAGAGACAGCCGGCGGGCAGGTTGAGCGGGTTGGGTACCACGCCCTGGATGACCTCCAGACGCTTGCGTCGTTCGCCGAGGCGCGGGATCGAGGCAAGCAGACCACGGGTGTACGGGTGATGCGGCGACCCGAAGATCGTCCCCACGTCGGCCTTCTCGACCACCTTGCCCGCGTACATGACCACGACGTCGTCCGCCATCTCGGCCACGACCCCGAGGTCGTGCGTGATCAGCATGATCGCCATCCGGTTCTTCTCCCGGAGGCCCTTCATGAGCTCGAGGATCTGGGCCTGGATCGTGACATCGAGGGCGGTCGTGGGCTCGTCCGCGATGAGCAGCTCCGGGTTCGTGGAGAGGGCCATCGCGATCATGATCCGCTGACGCATGCCACCCGAGAGCTCGTGCGGGTACTGCGAGGCGCGTCGCTTCGGGTCCGGGATCCCGACCTGCTTGAGCATGTCGATCGCGCGGTTCTGGGCTTCCTTCTTGGTCACCGCTCCGTGGACCGCCACCGCTTCGCTGATCTGGTCGCCGCAGGTGAAGACCGGGTTCAGGCTGGTCATCGGCTCCTGGAAGATCATCGAGATCGAGTTGCCGCGCACGTCGCGCATCTGCTGGTCGCTGAGCTTGAGCAGGTCGCGGCCGTCGATCAGGATCTCGCCGGCGAGGATCTTGCCCGGCCGCTCGATGAGCCGCATCGTCGACATCGCGGTGATGCTCTTGCCGCAGCCAGACTCCCCGACGACGCCGAGGGTCTTGCCGTGGCCGATCGAGAAGCTCACGCCGTCGACGGCCTTGACCGTGCCGTCCTCGGTGAAGAAGTGGGTCTTGAGGCCCTTGATCTCGAGCAGTGGGCCGGTATTCGTCCTGGACGCCGTCATGCGGTCGGTCGCCACCATCAGTTGTCGACCCGCTGGCGCGGATCCAGGGCATCTCTCAGGCCGTCACCGATGAAGCTTGCCGCGATCACCACCAGGATCAGCGTGATCCCCGGGTAATAGATCCATAACGGCTGGCGGTAGAAATAGTCCTGGGCGTTGGTGAGCATGTTGCCGAGGCTGGCCTCCGGTGGGAGCAGCCCGAAGCCCAGGAACGAGAGTGCCGCCTCGGTCACGACGGCATCGGCGATGCCGAGCGTGGCCGCCACGACCACCGGCGCCATCGCGCCCGGGATCATGTGCCGCGTGGCGATGCGGAAATCGCTGGCCCCGAGAGCCTTGGCCGCCTGCACGAACTCCGCTTCGCGCAGGCGCAGGAACTCGGCTCGCACGAGGCGCGCGGCCGTAGTCCAGCCGGTCAGACCGATGGCGAAGATGATCACGAGCACGTTGCCCGAGCCAAGGAACGCCACGAACATGATCACGAGGAAGAACGTCGGCAGCGAGAGGACCACGTCGACGACGCGCATCAGCAGGTTGTCGACCTTGCCACCGACGTACCCGGCCACCGAGCCCACGACCGTGCCGATGACCACGATGATCAGGACGGCGAATGCGCCGATCATCAGCGAGGTCTGGAGCGCCTTCATCAGGCGGTAGAAGATATTGATCCCGATGTTGTCGTAGCCGAGCGGAGCGATGATCGAGACCGGATCCTTCTGCCCGAACTTGAGACTCGTCTTGTACCAGGCATCGCCGCCGATGATCGGGAAGACGATCGAGGCGAGGATCAACAGGCCCATGAGGATCAGCGCCATCGACGCGAGCCGGTGGTGCAGGAAGCGCGATCGGACGAGCTGCCAGTAAGTCCGGACTGGGGTGAGATCGACCTCGTCGATGCCGCCGCCCGGGGCGACCAGCTTGCTCGCGGGGATGTTCGTCGCGACCATCGGTGGCGGTCCTCGCTCAGTACTTGATGCGCGGGTCGACGTAGCCGTAGGCGATATCGGCGATCAGATTGCCGAGGATCACCAGGGCGCCGCCGATCATGACGGTGGCCAACACGACTGGATAATCGCGGTCGCGGACCGCATCGACCCCGAGCCCGCCAAGCCCCGGCCACGAGAAGACCGCTTCGGTGATCGCCGCCCCCGACAGGAGCGTCGGCACGGTCAGACCAAGGAGCGTGACGATCGGGATCAGGGCATTGCGCAGGGCGTGTTTGAAGATCACGGGGCGAGTCCCCAGGCCCTTCGACTTGGCCGTCCGGATGTAGTCCGCACGGAGGACCTCCAGCATCGAGGCGCGCATGTAGCGACTCCAGCCGGCGGTCGACACCACGGTGAGGGTCACGACGGGCAGAGCGAGGTGCCAGAGCAGGTCGAACGGATCGGTCTTCCCGAACGTGTGCTGACCGAAGAGCGGGAATAGGTTCAGCTGGATCGAGAAGAACTGCTTGAGGATCAGGCCCAGCCAGAAGGTCGGCACGGCATACCCGATCGTCTCGAAGATCGTGATGAGCTTGTCCCACCAGCTGTACTGCTTGACCGCCTGCAGGACGCCGATCGGGATAGCGAGCACCACGGTCAGCAGGAGTGCCGCGCCTGTGAGCTGGAGCGTGGCGGGGACGCGCGCGAAGATCTTGTCGCGGACCGGGGCGCCGTCCACGAACGAGTAGCCCCATGCGGTGGGATCCCAGATGAAGCCCCAGAACTTGGTGAACCACTTGAAGAACTGGACGGGCAGCGGCTGGTCCAGGCCGTAGGCCCGGATGAGCGCGGCGATCGCCTCGGCGCTCACGCGTGGTGAGCGAAACCGGTCGACCGGGGACCCAGGAGTCAGGTAGACGATGAGGAACGCGAGGAGGCTGATCCCGATGAGGATCGGGATCGATTGGATCAGGCGTCGAAGGATGTACGTCGCCATGCGAGTCTCGGCCTCAGGATGATGAACGCGCTGGTGGCTCGCAGGATAGAGAACCGGCGGCCATCGCGTGAGCGATGGCCGCCGGTCCGTGTGCGACTGGTGGCTGGGACCTCGACTACTGGGCCTTGACGGACCAGGTGTCGTTGTTCCAGAAGTAGAAGACGCTGGTCGGATCGATCGTGGGATCGGTCACGTACGCGTTCGTCCCGCCCACCACCGTCTTGGTCAGACCCGCATGACGCGTGTCGGCCCACAGGAAGTAGTACGGCGAGTCGTTGTGCTCGAGCGCCTCGAACTGCGCGTAGATGGCGGCACGCTTGGCCTGATCGGTTTCCTCTCGGCCCTGCTTCAGGAGCGCGTCAGCCTGCGGGTTGCACCACGCGGCGGCGTTGTTCTGGTCGGTCGGCTTCTCCTTCGTCGGGACCTGGTCGCACGCGAACAGGGACGAGGGATCCGGATCCGGCACGGTGGAGAACCCACCGAGGTACAGGTCGAAGTTGTTCGGGTAGTTGAGCAGCGGCAGCAGGACCGTTGCGAAGTCGGACGGCAGGACCTTGATGTCGATGCCGCATTCCTTCAGCTGGGTCTGTGCGAGCTGTGCGAACGAGATGCGCTGCGGCCGGCCCTGCCGGACGTAGAGCGTGGTGGAGAGCTTCTTGCCAGCCTTGGCGTAGATGCCGTCGGAGCCGAGGGCCCAGCCGGACTTCTCGATGAGCGCCTTGGCGCCCGCGACGTCAAGCGTGTACTTCGGGGTGTTCGGATCGAACGCCCACGAGGCCGGCGGGATGTCGCCGTAGACCGGGATGCCCTGCCCGTCGGTGGCCTTCTGGACGGTCGCATCGTGATCGATGCACATCTTGAAGGCGTTCTGAAGGTTCGGGTCGTTGAACAGGCGGCCCGGCCGGCTGTTCATGGCGACGTAGTAGTAGCCGAAGTCCGGAGCCGAGGTGACCGTGAGGTTCTGGTCGGCCTGGAGCGCGGCGAGGGCGTCGGAGGTGATCTCCTGCAGCCAGTTGATGTCGCCCTTCTGGAGCGCGGCACCTTCCGTGGCGGCGTCCTTGATGATCTGGCCGATGGCGTGTGCCGGCCCGACCGGGCCAGCGAAGTAGCTGTCGTTGCGGTCGAGTTCGACCGTGGCGCCAGTCGTGTACTTGCCCAGCTTGTACGGGCCGGAACCGACCGGGTTCTGCTGGATGTCAAGGAGCCGGTACGCCGCGGCGATCTGGTCGATCGCGCTCGAGCCGAGGCTGGTGTTCAGGTCCGTGAGGGCCGCGAACAAGGCGCTCCCGTACGAGTTGGTGTCCGGGGTGTTGTCGGCGTTGACGTAGCGCGTCTTGTCGAGGACGCCGACGCCAAGGGTGATGCCACCCGAGGTGAGTGCGGCTTCGAGTTCCGCGACGTAGCCGGTAAAGGCGCACGTGTCCGGAGGCGTGTCGCCGTTGCAGGCGTCAGCCGTCGTGGCCGTGTTGACCTTGTCATACAGCGCCTTGATCGCGGCGGGATCGGCCTTGCCGGCTGCCGTCTGGAACTTCGCGAAGGAGGCCTGGGTGGCCGCCATCGGGATGATCGGGAAACCGAGGTCGGTCAGCAGGAACGGCGCGAACTTCCCGCTCAGCGTCAGCACGACCGTGCTGGCATCCGGCGTGTCGATGCCCTTGAGGTACTTCTGGAAGTCGCCGCAATAGGCCGAGAACGGGCAGTTGGCGGACTGCGCGAGGTTGAACGAGAACTTGACGTCCGCCGAGGTGACCGGCGAACCGTCGGTCCACTTGACGCCGTCGCGCAGCTTGACCGTCCAGGTCAGGCCGTCCGCGCTGACGTCCGGCAGAGCCGTCGCGAGCTGCGGGACCGGGGCCAGCTTGTTGTTGACCACATACAGGCCGCTGTACATGATCCCGATCAGCCACCCGGTCGGGACATCGTTGAAGGCCGGGGTGAAATAGGTCGGCTCGCCGTCGAGCGCGAACTTGAGGTCCCCCGAGGCGGGTGCCGCGCTCGCGCTCGGCGCGACCGCACTTGCACTCGGTGTGACGGCGCTTCCGCTCGCCACAGGTGCTGGTGTTGCGCTGGGGGTCGTCCCACCGCACGCGGCAAACAGCAACGCCGAAACGGCGAGCAAGCTGCCCAGAGTTCTCCGCATCAAATCTCCTCCCGATGGCACAAGGCCAAAGTCATCGGTCGTCCGAGACCAGGATCCGCTATCCCGACGTGCCCACCTGTCCCGTGCAGCGTTCGCTTGCAGGGGGCGGGATGGATCGCGTCACGAACACACGTAGTCCCGGCCTCGTCGCCGTTCGCAACTATGCGGAGACTACCTGTACCTGTCAATCCGCGTCGAGGTCCGCACGGGCACGCCTCGGAGTCAGTCCGGGCAGGGAGTCTGGATCGCCGTCGTCGGCCGCCAGCGCAGGTTCGGGTGACGTGCCGCGGTCGCCTCGTCGAGACGCTTGACCGGCGCCGTGTGCGGGGCCGAGGTGACCATCGCCGGATCTCGCTCGGCCTCGGCTGCGATCGCGATCAGGGCATCCGCGAAGGCATCCAGCGTCTCGATCGATTCGGTCTCGGTGGGCTCGATCAGCATCCCCTCCTCGACGATCAGCGGGAAATAGATCGTCGGCGGGTGGAAACCGTGGTCGATGAGGCGCTTGGCGATGTCGAGCGTGCGCACGCCCGTACGCGCCTTGATGGTCGCTGCCGACGCGACGAACTCGTGTTTGCAGGCTCGGTCGTAGGGCAGGTCATACGTTCCGGCGAGTCGATGCTTCAGGTAATTCGCGGCGAGGACGGCGTCATCACTCACCTCCGCAAGACCGGTGCCGCCATGGGCGCAGATGTAGGTGTACGCGCGGACGAGGACGCCGGTATTGCCGACGAAGCTGCGCAAACGGCCGATCGAGGTGGGTCGCTCGCCCGCGCGCTCCAGGCGAAACGAGCCATCCGGGGTCTTGAGCACGCGCGGCGTCGGCAGGTACGGCAGGAGCTTCTCCCCTACCCCGACGGGGCCGGCCCCTGGTCCACCACCGCCATGCGGGGTCGAGAACGTCTTGTGGACATTGAAGTGCATGACGTCGAAGCCGGCCTCGCCCGGCTTGAATCGGCCGAGGATGGCGTTGAGGTTCGCGCCATCCATGTAGGCCAGGGCTCCGGCGCCGTGGACCGCGTCGAGCAACTCGCCGATGCGCGCCTCGAACAGGCCCAGGGTGGAGGGGTTCGTGATCATGACTGCGGCGGTCTGGGGCCCGAGCGCGGCGCGGAACGCGTCGACATCGACGCCGCCATCGGCCGCCGATGGGATCGTGATCGTGCGATAGCCCGCCATCGAAGCGGTCGCTGGGTTCGTGCCGTGGCTCGAGTCCGGGACCAGCACCTCGTCGCGCTCGAGGTCGCCATTGGCGCGATGGAACGCCCTGATCATGAGGATCCCGGTGAGTTCCCCCTGGGCGCCGGCGGCCGGTTGGAGGGTGACGCCGCGCATCCCCGAGATCTCGGCGAGGGCGGCCTCGAGCTCGAACAACAGCTCGAGCGTGCCCTGGGCGATCTCGTCGGGGGCGAGCGGATGGAGCGAGGCGAACCCCGGGAGCCGGGCCGCCCATTCGTTGAGCTTCGGGTTGAACTTCATCGTGCACGAGCCGAGCGGGTAGAACCCGGTATCGATCGCGAAGTTGAGCTGCGAGACGTTGACGTAGTGGCGCACGACCTCGAGTTCGTTGAGCTCAGGGAGCGCCGGCGGGTCGACCCGCAGGGCCGCAGTCGGGATGCGCGCCAGGGCGTCCTTCGGCGGATGCGGGATCTTCCCGCCACCACGCCCGGGCCGGCTGCGTTCGAAGAGCGTGGGCTGGAGCCTGGCGCCCGTGACGCTCATGCCCGGCCCCCGGCGAGGACCGTCCCGAGCGCGGCTGCGAACGCCGCGATCTCGGCCGACGTGGTCACCTCGGTGGTGCAGACGAGCAGGCCGTCCGCCAGCGACGGGTCGTCGGGGACGGCATCGGCGAGGACGAGCCCGGCAAGGATGCCGTGATCGAGCAGCCGTCGATGGACCGTCGGCGCGTCCGGCACGCGGACCACGAACTCGTTGAGATACGGGCCGCGATGCATCCGCGGAACGCCGACCGCCGCAAGGGCCGTCTCCAGCTCCGCGGCCTTCGCCGCACCCCCAGCCGCCACGTCCCGGAGTCCGTGCGGACCGATCGTGGCCAGATAGATGGACGCGGCCAGGGCGAGGAGTGCCTGGTTCGTGCAGATGTTGCTGGCCGCCTTGTCGCGTCGGATGTCCTGCTCACGCGCCCGCATCGTCATGACGAAAGCCCGTTGGCCATCGAGGTCGGTGGTCATCCCCACGAGGCGACCGGGGATCTGGCGCACGAGCGCGTCGGTGGACGCGAGGAGGCCAAGGTACGGCCCGCCGTATTGCGGCGCGATTCCCAGAGGTTGCCCTTCGCCCGCCGCGATATCCGCCCCGTACGCGCCAGGAGGGGCCAGCACCGCCAGACTGACCGGCTCGATCACGGCCACGAACAGCGCCCCCGCGGCGTGGGCCAGTCGCCCGATCTCCGGCATGGGCTCCAGGAGGCCGAGGAAGTCCGGCTGGGCGGCGACGACGCCGGCGACCGGCCGATCCGTATCCGCGAGCATCCGTTCCAGCGCGGCGAGGTCCGTGGTCCCGGCCGCCTCGCCCTCGCCGATGAGCGGGACCTCGTCGAGTTCGAGGCCACCCTCGAAGTAGGTCCGCATCGTGGCGCGGTAGTGGGGATGGACGCCACGACTCACGAGGACGCGTTCCCGCCGGGTCGCGCGGCACGCCATCAGCGCCGCTTCGGCGGTCGCGGCCGCGCCGTCATAGTGCGAGGCGGACACGACGTCCAGGTCCACCAGCTCGGCGATCAGCGATTCGTACTCGTAGATGCTCTGGAGCGTGCCCTGGCTCACTTCGGGCTGATACGGCGTATAGGCCGTGTACCACTCGCCACGCAGCAGCAGCTGGTCGACCGCCGGCGGGCTCCAGTGCCGGTAGACCCCGGCGCCCAGGAATGACGCGAGGTCGGTCCGGTTGCGGGCAGCGAGCGCCGAGAGGCGGGCGGCCAGTTCGAGCTCAGGTTCGGGCGGCGGCAGGTCCAGCCGGCTCGCCCGAAGCGCGACCGGGATATCGGAGAAGAGCTCGTCGACCGAGGCGATGCCGATGGCTGCGAGCATCCGCTCGCGGTCGGCGACGGTATGCGGACCGTACGGCATGTGGGTCGGTCAGCCCGCCGCGATCAGCGTGTCGTAGGCGTCGGGGTCGAGCAGCTCGTCGAGCTGGGCCGGTTCGGCCACGTGGATCCGGATCATCCAGCCGGCGCCGTACGCATCCTCGTTCACGGATTCGGGGCTGCCGGTCAAGCCCTCGTTCACGGCGACCACCTCGCCACCGAGCGGCGCGAACAGATCGCTGACCGCCTTGACCGACTCCACGACGCCGAACGTCCCGTGGGCGGTGATCGCGGTCCCGATCCGCGGCAACTCGACGAAGACGATGTCACCGAGCTGGTGCGCGGCGTAGGCCGTGATGCCGATGTCGGCCTCGTCACCGTCGACGCGGACCCATTCATGGTCCTTCGTGTAGCGCAGGTCGCGTGGGACGCTCACGTCAGGCTTGCCTCCGATAGAACGGCAGCGGGACGATCCTGGCGGGCACGCGCGCGCCACGGATCTCGATGTCGACGATCGTACCTGCCTCAGCGTCGCCCGGCGCGACGTACGCCATCGCGATCGGCACGCCGAGCGTCGGGGACTGCGTCCCGCTCGTGACCACCCCGCTCAGCCGGTCGCCGACGTGGACCGGATAGCCGTGCCGGCCGATCCCCCGCCCTTCGACGATGAGGCCCACCAGCCGCTTGGCTGGCCCGCTGGCCTCGACACGCTCGAGGGCGACCCGGCCGACGAACGGCCCCGGCTTGCCCAGCTTGACGACTCGCCCGAGACCTGCGTCGTAGGGGTTGGTGTGGAGGTCGAGCTCGTTGCCGTAGAGGGGCATCCCGGCTTCGAGCCGGAGCGTATCGCGGGCGCCGAGCCCCACCGGCACGCCGTCGACCCCACGAACGGCGTCGAGCAGGACGTCCCACACCTCGCCGGTCCGCTCCCAGTCGACGAAGACCTCGAAGCCGTCCTCGCCCGTGTAGCCGGTTCGAGCGACGAGCGCGGGGATCCCGGCGACCGGACCTTCGCTGATCGCGTAGTAGCGCAGCGCAGCCAGATCCACGTCGGTATGCGGCGCCAGGGCGGCGCGCGCGAGCGGACCCTGGATGGCGACAAGGCCGGTCGCCAGCGAACGGTCGTCGAGGATCGCCCGGGTGCCGATCAGACGTTCGGCCAGCGCGTCCGAGACCGCGGCGGCATTGCCGGCATTGGCCACCACGAGATACCGCTCCTCAGCGAGCCGGTAGACGATCAGGTCGTCGATGATGCCGCCGTCCGGCGCACAGATCATCGAGTAGTGGGCACGCCCGACGGCCAGCGTGGGCGGATCGCTCACCAGCGCTGCCGCCAGCGCGGAACCGGCGTCCGGGCCTTCGACGAAGAGTTCGCCCATGTGCGACAGGTCGAAGAGGCCGGCACGCTCGCGGACGGCCCGGTGTTCATCGAGGATCGAGCCGTACTGGACGGGCATCCGCCAGCCGCTGAACCCGATGAGCCGGGCGCCGAGCGCGGCGTGCCGTGCCGATAGCGGCGTCTCGCGCAGGTCGTCGTCCGCAGGGAGTGTCACGAACCGGTACTCGGTGAACCAGCCCCGATGACGTCGGCGGCGTGCGCCACGAGGGCGCGTTCGGTCTCGAAGGTCAAGGTCGACGGAGCATCGTCGAACGGGATCCAGCGGACGTCCTCGAACTCATGGTCATGGTTCGCGAGATCGCCGCCGGTGGGCGCCATCAGGAAGTAGTGCACGGTCTTGTGGATGCGCGTGCCGGATTGCACGAAGAAGTACTCGATGGAGTCCAGGGTCCCGGTGATCCGGACCGTCAGGCCGGTCTCCTCGCCCACTTCCCGCAGGGCCGTCTCTTCGGTGGTCTCACCGCTCTTCGGGGTGCCCTTCGGAAGGGTCCAGGTACGGCCATCGCGCTCGCGTCGGCGACTCCCGACGACAAGCCAAGGTCGACCCGCGTCATGGCGGACGACGATCCCGCCGGCGGACGTTGCGGTGGCGGTCCTCAGCCGCGCCACGGCGCCGTGGCGGCGCTCGGGCGACCATGGACGCCCGTTCGACCGGAACGCGACCAGACCATGGTGACCTGGGGTCGCGGCCGCCCGTCGGCAGGACGGACGACGGTGGCGGGTCGAATCGATCGCCACCGACCGCGCAGGCTCACCAGCGGTGCCACGTCAGGGCGGCGCATCACGGTCGCACGCTCCGGCACCGAGCGGAACGTCCCGCCCGGGTGCAACCCGAGTCGACGTTCCTTGGTGCGCGCAGCCACGCGGACGAAATGCGCGGCGGGACGGGCCGCGTACTTGGCGGCGATGCTGTGATCCATGGGAGGCTATGGTACCGGTTCAGTCGGCCCTTGCAAGAGCAAGACGCAGGTCGGCGGCCCGCTCCGGTGCCAGCGAGCCCCGCCCGACCGCCAGGTCGATCTCGCGCTCCGCGGCCGCGCGGTAAAGCGCGACGACGGCTGGCGCGTGCGCGACGAGCGCGCTCATGTGTCGTTCGAGTGTCCCGACATCCCCACGGGCGATGGGACCGGTCAGGGCCGCGCGGATCCCGAGCGCTCGGGCGTTGCCCAGCGTGCCCTCGATGAGCGGCCCGTAGATCGCAAGGGAACCGGCCTCATCGAGGCCAGCGACGCGCCCGAGTTCGGCGATCGCGTCCAGCAAGGCCACGAAGCCGCCCGCGGCCAGGACCGCCGCCGCGTGATAAGCCGCCTTGGAGCCGGCCGCCAGGCGGACCGGGTGCGCGCCGATCCGCTCGGCCATATCGGCGAGCAGCGAGGCCAGCTGGTCGTCGCCCTCGATGGCGACCGTCGCGCCGTGGAGCGCGGCGACCGCCCGTTCCGTATCGGCAAAGGCAACGAGCGGGTGGAAGGCCCCGACCTGGGTGCCCGCCGCCATCGCCGGCGCGAGGACGTCGGCGTCGAGCGCGCCGCTCGTGTGGATCATGGCCTGACCGCCATACATCCGGATCCCGGCCGCCACGGAGGCGATGGCGTCGTCAGGCACGGCCAGGATGATCAACTCGACCTCCTCGACGAGAGCCTGCGGCTCGCTGAAGGCGCGCGCGACATCGACGGCGATCCGGAAGCGCTCTCGACGACCGACGTCGCGGCTCGCGACCGCGTGGATCGGCCAGCCGGCGCGGCTGAGCGCGACGCCCAGCGCCGTCCCCACCGCCCCGGCACCCACGATGCCTGTGATCGGGGGCTGACCCGGCTCCGCGTGCTGATGCGGGTGCTGGTGGTCGCTCGCGTGGGCGATCCCGCCATCGTGACGATGGAACCCGGGTGGCACCGGATCCAGGTCGATGCCCGCGGCCTCGATGGCTGCCCCGGTCTCCGCTCGGTCGCGCTCGGGGTCGTCGCCGGGCAGGTCGCCCCACATCTTCATCGACGGTCACCCGCGGCGCTGGAGCGGTCGCGGTACGCTTGCACTCTTCGAGTGTACCCAGCCGATGAGGACCGACGCGTTGTCTCAGGACCCGTTCGCCGCTCGCGCGCCACTGGGGCCCGGCCTTCCGGAGTACTACCGCCTGAGCGTGCTCGCTGACCGGATCGACCTCGCCCGCGCCCCGGTCACGATCAAGATCCTGCTGGAGAACACGCTTCGCCACGCGGGTGGCGGGATGGTCCGGGCCGAGGACGTCGAGGCGCTGGCGGCATGGCGACCCGGCGCGGCGGCCGAGGCCGAGATCCCGTTCATGCCCTCGCGGGTCGTGCTGCAGGATCTCACCGGCGTCCCGGCCATCGTCGACCTCGCGGTCATGCGCGACGCGATGGCGGACCTCGGCGGCGATCCGGCGCTCGTCAACCCACTCGTGCCGGCGGATCTCGTCGTGGACCACTCCGTCCAGGTCGACCACTTCGGCACACCGGGCGCGTTCGCCTTCAACGTCGGCCGCGAATACGAGCGGAATGTCGAGCGCTACCAGCTCCTGCGCTGGGCCCAGACCGCCTTCCGTGACCTGCGCATCGTCCCGCCGGGCACCGGCATCGTCCATCAGGTGAACCTGGAGTTCCTGGCCTCCGTGGTGACCGAGCGCGATGGCGTGGCATTCCCCGACACGGTCGTCGGCACCGACTCGCACACCACGATGATCAACGGGCTCGGGGTCCTCGGCTACGGCGTCGGCGGCATCGAGGCCGAGGCCGTCCTGCTCGGTCAGCCGCTCTACCAGCCCATGCCGCGCGTGGTCGGAGTGCGCCTGACGGGTGCCCTGCCACGCGGCTCCACCGCGACCGATCTCGTGCTGGTCGTCACCGAGATGCTGCGCGCCCACGGCGTCGTGGGCACGTTCGTCGAGTTCGCCGGCGACGGGTTGGCCGGCCTCTCGCTGGCGGACCGGGCCACGATCAGCAACATGAGCCCAGAGTTCGGCGCCACCGCGACGCTCTTCCCGATCGACGACGAGACGCTCGCGTACCTTCGCCTCACGGGTCGGACGCCCGAGCGAGTGGCGCTCGTCGAGCGCTATGCGAAGGCGCAGGGCCTGTGGCGCGAGCCCGGTGACGGGCCGACGTTCGACGAGCTGCTGACGCTCGCCCTCACCAGCGTGCGTCCGTCCGTGGCCGGCCCCCGTCGCCCGCAGGACCGCGTCCCGCTGGAACAGTTGCGCGACAACTTCCGGACCAATTACCCGGCCGGGCTCGAGGCCCCGGTCGCGCTGGCCTCGCCGGTCGAGGAATCATCGGCGGAGTCGTTCCCGGCGTCCGACTCGCCCGCCTTCGCCGCAGCGGGTGACAGCATCGACGAGACGCCGCCGGCCGATCCGATCGTCGCCGACGCTCCGCCGCCCGACCAGCGCGCCTACCGCGGCATCCCGGTCGAGGTCGGCGGCCAGTCCACGCTCCTGCGGACCGGATCCGTCGGGATCGCGGCGATCACCTCGTGCACGAATACGTCCAACCCCACGGTGATGGTCGGAGCCGGTCTGCTGGCTCGGAACGCGGTGGCTCGCGGTCTGCGGGTCTCGCCGACCGTCAAGACATCGCTGGCGCCGGGCTCGAAGGCGGTCACCGGCTATCTCGAGGCGGCCGGGCTCATGGACCCTCTGGCGACGCTTGGGTTCGCGCTGGCCGGCTATGGCTGCACGACGTGCATCGGCAATTCCGGGCCGCTCGACGAGGCGGTCGCGGGCGCCATCGAGGCGAACGATCTGGTCGTCGCCGCCGTGCTGTCCGGCAACCGCAACTTCGAGGGTCGGATCCACCCGCTCGCGCGGGCGAGCTATCTGGCATCGCCCCCCCTGGTCGTCGCGTTCGCGCTGGCAGGCCGCGTCGACATCGACCTCACGACCGAACCGCTGGGGACCGGCGACGACGGCCGCCCGGTCTTCCTGGCCGATATCTGGCCCGCGCCGGAGGAGATCCGCTCGGTCATCGCGAGCTCGATCGATCCGGAGCTGTTCCGACGGACCTACGCGGTGGTCTTCGAAGGCGACGAGCGCTGGCGAGCCTTGGCGATCCCCGACGGGGAGCGCTACGCCTGGGACCCCGACTCCACCTATATCGCCAAGCCGCCGTTCCTCGACGGGATGGCCGCGGGTCGCGTGGCCGCGACGGATATCGTGGGCGCCCGTGCGCTGGCGGTCTTCGGCGACTCGGTGACCACCGACCACATCTCCCCCGCGGGTTCGATCCCGCCGTGGTCGCCCGCGGGCCAGTGGCTCCAGGCGCACGGTGTCGGACCGCTGGAGTTCAATTCGTATGGCGCGCGGCGCGGCCATCACGAGGTGATGATGCGCGGCACCTTCGGGAACATCCGGCTGCATAACCAGCTGGTCGAACCGAAGGAAGGGCCGTATACCCGCCATCTGCCATCGGGCGAGGACCAGTTCATCTACGACGCGGCGATGCGCTACGCCAGCGAGGGCGTGCCGCTGGTGATCCTGGCGGGCCGCGAATACGGCTCAGGGTCGTCACGCGACTGGGCCGCCAAGGGTCCGTCGCTCCTCGGTGTCCGGGCGGTCATCGCCGAGAGCTACGAGCGGATCCATCGTTCGAACCTGGTGGGCATGGGCGTGCTGCCGCTCCAATACCGACCCGGCGAAACGGCCGCGACGCTGGGGCTCACCGGTCGCGAGACGTACTCGATCCTGGGGCTGGAGCAGGGCTTGTCGCCTCGTCAGATCGTCACGGTCGTGGCGACCGCGGATGCCGCAGCTGGCGGGGACGGACGCGAACGACGATTCCAGACGATCGCGCGGCTCGATGGCCCGATCGACGTCGACTACTACGGTGGCGGGGGGATCCTGCCGGCCGTCTTGCGTCGGCTCGCCGCCGAGGCGTCATAGACCGCCGAAAAGGAGAAGCCCCCGGGGGCGACCCCGGGGGCTTCCACGCGGGGAGGAGGACCGCGTTCGGCCGTTGTGACGCGTCAGCCCTCGGGAGCGTGACGCGCGTCAGCCGCGAAGTTCGAAGGTGGTCCGCAGGTCCTGGGTGACGCCCGTCGCTGCCGCGCGATAGCCCGACTCGATGATGTCGACGACATGCCGGGCGTGCTCGGCGGTGACCGGCGACGGTCGATCGTCGCGGACCCAGTCGACGAGCTGCATGAGGTCCTCGAAGACGTGGGCCTCGGGGAGCGTCCGATGCCGACCGACGACATGCGGCAAGAGCAGGTTCTGGGCATCCTGGTCGCCGAGCGGGAACCCGTCCGTCTCGGAGCGGCCGGGGAAGTCGTAGGGGCGGCCATCGAGCAGGACGCCGTCGATGGAGCCCGTCGTGCCGTAGTAGATGCCCATCGAGAACTGGGTGTTCGGCGACCCGGCGGCGGTCCCGTACGCCACGGCGACCAGCCCCTCGCCGAAGTCGACCAGGAGGACCGTGTTGTCGTCGGCTTCGGTCGAGACGGTCCGGTCCTGGAAGGTACGCTCGGGCACGCGGATCCCGGACTGTGCCGTGACCCGGCACGCCGGACCGAGCACGCTCGTCAGCTGGTGCAGGGCGTAGACGGTCATGTCGTAGACCGGTCCACCGCCGGGTGAGCGGAAATACCACGATGGGTCGATCGACCCGCCGGCGCCTCCCACTCGCTCCGGTTCGTCTTCGTGGTATCGCCCGAAGGCAGCGCCGCCGATCGCCCAGGTGACGCGCCCGATGGCGCCCTGGGCGATGAGCTGGCGAGTCCGCGTGACATGCGGTCGAAGGACCTCGCCCGGTGACGCCACGATGCGCAGGCCACCGGCCGAGGCGAGCGCGATGAGTTCGTCGGCCTCGGCGACCGTCGTGGAGATCGTCTTGTTGACATGGACGTGCTTGCCGGCAACGAGGGCCGTCCGGGCGTGCTCGAAATGGCGGCCGATGGGGCTGACGATCGCGACGGCGTCAAGGTCGGCACCGGCCAGCATCTCCTCGAGCGAGGCGAAGGCCGGCACGCCACCGTAGCGGGCCGCGACGTCCCTCGTCCGCTCGAGGACCGGGTCCGCGAGCGCAGCGATCGTGACTCGATCTGCGACGTCGGACTCCGCGAGATGGGGCAGGATCCCGCGCTGGGACAACGTCCCCACCCCGACGATCCCCATCCTGAGCGGTCCGCGTTGCATGCGCGGAGTCTACCTACGACGCCAGCGCAGAGCGCCCAGGCACGACCACGAAGGGGCCAAAGGTCCCGACCAAGGGGCCGCTCGCCACGCGGGCCTCGGCGGACCCCGGGGGTAAGGTGACCGTGGAAGCCACGTCGGATGCGACCCGGCTCCCCGAGACCCCCGTGCCGTCGCGGCGGAGGCCAAGTCGAAGCGCGACGTGCGGGAGACCGGGACGATGGGTCAACGCTGGGAATGCCTCGATGGCAATGAGGCCGCCGCCCGCGTGGCGTACGCGTTGAGCGAGGTGATCTCGATCTATCCGATCACCCCGGCCTCACCGATGGCCGAGCACTCCGACGACTGGTCGGCTGCCGGCCGACCGAACCTGTGGGGCACGGTCCCGGACGTCGTCGAGATGCAATCCGAAGGCGGAGCGGCAGGCGCGATGCACGGAGCCCTCCAGAAGGGGGCGCTCGCGACCACCTTCACCGCCTCGCAGGGCCTCCTCCTCATGATCCCCAACATGTTCAAGATCGCCGGCGAACTGACACCGGCGGTCATCCATGTCGCGGCCCGCACGATCGCGACGCACGCCCTCTCGATCTTCGGCGACCACAGCGATGTGATGCACGCGCGGGCGACCGGATGGGCGATGCTGGCCGCCGGCTCGGTCCAGGAAGCGCACGACTTCGCGCTGGTGGCCCATGCGGCGACCCTGCGCGCACGCGTGCCCTTCCTGCATTTCTTCGATGGCTTCCGGACATCGCATGAGATCAACAAGATCGCGGTGCTGGAGGACGACGACCTGCGCGCACTCGTGCGCGAGGACGACCTGCTGGCGTTCCGTCGTCGTGGCCTGAGCACCGAGGCGCCGGTCGTTCGAGGGACCGCTCAGAACCCGGATGTCTTCTTCCAGGCGCGTGAGGCATCCAATCCGTACTACCTGGCACTCCCAGGCATCGTCCAGGAGGTCATGGACGAACTCGCCGAGCGGACCGGGCGGCACTACAGCCTGGCCGACTATCACGGCGCCCCGGACGCGGACCGCGTCATCGTCGTGATGGGTTCCGCCGCTGGCGCGATCGAGGAGACCGTCGACACGCTGGTCGCGGCGGGCCAGCGGGTGGGTCTCCTGCGGATCCGGCTCTTCCAGCCCTTCCCCTCAGCCGAGATCCTGGCCGCGCTGCCCAGCACGGTCCGCTCCATCGCGGTCCTCGACCGGACGAAGGAGCCGGGCGCCGTCGGCGAGCCGCTCTACCTCGAGCTGGTCGCCGCGCTTGCCGAGGCGATGGACAGCGAGACACCGCCGTTCACCAGCGCGCCGCGCATCGTCGGCGGCCGCTACGGGTTGTCGTCGAAGGAGATGACGCCGGCGATGATCGCGCCGATCTTCGCCGAGCTCTCGACGGATCGGCCGAAGCGCCACTTCACGGTGGGGATCTACGACGACGTGACCCATCTGAGCCTGCCGATCGACGAGGCGTTCGTCCACCCGCGACCCGCAGGTGAGGTCCAGGCGCTGTTCATCGGTCTCGGGTCCGATGGCACGGTCGGGGCCAACAAGGCATCGGTCAAGATCATCGGCGAAGGCACGGATCTCTTCGTCCAGGGCTACTTCGTCTACGACTCCAAGAAGTCCGGGTCGGTGACGGTCTCGCACCTGCGATTCGGGCCCGAACCCATCCGCTCCACCTACCTGGTCGACGGTGCCGACTTCGTTGCGTGCCACCAGTTCGGACTGCTCTCGAAGGTCGATGTCCTCGAGCACGCGCGGCATGGCGCCACGCTCCTGCTCAACTCCCCGTACCCAGCCGACGAGGTCTGGGACCGCCTCCCGGGCTCGGTCCAGCGCTCGCTCGTCGACAAGGCGATCGACCTGTGGGTCATCGATGCGTTCGCCGTGGCCGCCGAGGTCGGCATGGGCACCCGGATCAACACCGTGATGCAGCCGTGCTTCTTCCGCCTGTCGGGTGTCCTGCCGCCCGACGAGGCCATCGCCCGGATCAAGGATTCCGTGACGAAGACCTATGCCAAGCGCGGCGAGGCGATCATCGCCCGCAACTTCGCGGCCATCGATCACGCGCTCGAACGACTGGTCCACGTCCCGCTGGGCGTGCCGGGCGACGTCGAGGTGATCGTCGCTCCCACCGAGGCAGACCAGCGCGCCTTCGTCAATACGATCACGGCGGCGCTCATCGCCGGCAAGGGCGACTTCCTCCCGGTCAGTGCCCTGCCGGTCGACGGCACATTCCCGACCGGCACCACCAAGTACGAGAAGCGGGCCATCGCCCAGCAGATCCCCGTCTGGGATTCCTCGATCTGCATCGATTGCGGCAAATGCGCCATGGTCTGCCCGCACGCCACCATCCGGATGAAGGTCTTCCCGACCGCGGCGATCGCCGATGCGCCGGCCGGTTTCCAGAGCAAGGAGTTCCGCTCGCGCGACCTGCTCGATCACCGTCTGACCATCCAGGTGGCACCCGACGACTGCACCGGCTGCGGCGTGTGCGTGGACGTCTGTCCGGCCAAGAGCAAGACCGAGGTCCGCCACAAGGCCATCAACATGGAGCCCGTCGAGGCGCACCGGGACGTGGAGCGGCCGCGCTGGGACTTCTTCCAGACGATCGCGCC
>JBBQLI010000051.1:0-22551 GCA_038327765.1 Candidatus Limnocylindrales bacterium
CGGGAGCGACGGGCGGGCGCGGATCGTGTACGAGACGTCGTCGTCGCTCCGCTATGGCGTCTCGACGGCCGCGGGGCTGACCACGACGCCGATCCCCGGGACGAGCGGCGGCGACTGGCAGCCCACCCTCGCCCTTGACGCGGGTGACCACGCGGATCTTCTCTGGACCCACAGCTATCACGGTCGTGGCTGCGCCGGCGGTGGGGATGACCCGAAGGACGGGACATATCTCGCAACGAATGCCAGCGGCGCGTGGCATGCGACCCGCGTGACGACCGCGACCGGCGGGACCTCGCTGGCGATCGACCCGGCATCCGGTCGCCTGTTCGTGCTGGTCGATGACAATCCGCTCGTCTATCGGACACTGGCCGCCGGGGGAGCCTGGGAGTCGACGCCACTCACCTCGGCGTCGGGAGGGTTCGCGGTCCTTGGCGTCGACCCGACGACGGGGACGCAGCTGGTCGCGCTCCTCGGCGAGCCGGCTCCCGACGGCACGGGCGGGCCGGTCGAGGCGATGACGAGACCCTGACGGCCCGTCAACCTCCTGCGGCCGGGATGCCGAGTTCCTCATCGCTGAACGCCTCGCGCAGGAACACGGAGGCGGTAGCCGGGTCGTACAGGAGCGTCAGGCTCCGCCTCGCCCGGGTCCACGCCACGTACGCGAGCCTGCGCTCCTCCTCGAGGGCACGGGCCGGGTCCGTTGCCGTCTCGACCGAGCGAGCACTCGGGAACCGGGCAGTCTCCATGCCGAGCACGATCACGTGGTCGAATTCGAGTCCCTTCGTGGAATGGGCGGTCGCGAGCGTCAGGACCGCGTCATCTCGACGAAGGTCTGCCAGTCGCGCTCTCGCCGCAGCCAGCGCGGTTTCGAACGCCGGAAGATCCGGGCAGGGCGCCGCCCATGCCAGGAGTGCCGCCGCGAGGAGCTGGCGAGACTGGTCGGCAACAGCCCGCCAGCGTCCGAGCGTGATGAGGACGGGTTCGCGGGGCCGGGCCAGTCCACGGATGGCGTGAAGGTCCGCATCCAGCCCGGGGTCTTCGAGGGGCAGCTCGACCCGGGCGGCCCGGAACGGGATTCCGGCCTCCATCGCCACGACGACCGCCGCGATCAATTCCCGATTGGTCCGGGCAAGCACGGCACGGGTCGACCCGTCATCGGGCCACGTGCCCATGGCCCGCCCGAGGCGGATCACATCGTCATCGGCATCCGGGGCGAGCGTGAGCGTGCCGGTAGCGGCCGGGCCGGCCCGGATCCGCTTCACGAAGCGCTCGGAATTTCGTTCGACCAGGCGGACGGATCGGTCGACGACGCTCGGCGGACAGCGGTAGTTGACCTCGAGGTCGATCCTGCGGAGGCCGGGCAGGCGACCCTCGAGCTGCAGCACGCGACGAACGTCGGCCAGCCGCCAGCCGTAGATCGACTGGTCGTCATCACCGACGAGCAGGATCCGGTTCGCCGGTGCCGCGAGGAGCAACGCGAGATCCAGCTGGGCCCGGTCGACGTCCTGGACCTCGTCGACGAGCAGATGGGCGCAGTGCCCGCGCCAGCGCGTGAGCAGCGCGACGTCGGTCGACAGCCGCCGAAGGGCGCGCAGGACCAGGTCGTCGAAGTCGAGCCCGTCGACGGCCGCGATGGCGGCCTCGTACGCCACGAATGTCCGCCCGACCGGCCCAGCCTCCGCGTCCAGGGCGACGTCGGCCGGCGCGACCTCGTGCTCGATCTTGAGCCGGGAGATCGCTCCGTCCAGAGTCATCAGCGCGGCCTCATCGGCCCATGGCGCGACGTCGCGAAGGATGGCTTCGCGATCGACCAGTGGTTCCACGCGCTCGCCGGCGTCGCGCAGGATCTCGAGCCCCAGGGCGTGGAACGTTCGAACGCGCGCCGTGCCCGCGGCCACCCCGAATGGCGCCAACGCCGGGTCGAGGCGCTCCTCGAGCTCGCGGGCCGCGCGCCGGTTGAAGGTGATGGCCGCGATGGTCGCGGGATCCACCCCCGACGCGACGAGCCAGGCGACGCGCGCCACCAGGGTCGTCGTCTTGCCACTGCCCGCAGGCGCGACCACGAGGACCGGCCCGGGCGGGGCGGTCGCCGCCGCCCGCTGGTCGGGTGCGAGCCGGCCGAGCCGTTCCGCGACTGATGGATGCAGGTCCATCGCCGAAGTCTGGCCAGGCCCGCGTAGCTGCCGATTGCCCTAGCATCGCGACGTGACCCCAGAGCTCCAGTCGACCCTCGACCACCTGCCCGACCGACCCGGCGTCTATCTCATGAAGGACGAGCGCGGCGACGTCGTCTACGTGGGCAAGGCGCAAAGCCTGCGCAACCGCGTGCGGTCGTACTGGCAGAAGGCGACCCCGGCGGGCGAGATCCACCGCATCCGGAGCGTCATCGACCGGGTGGCGGAGGTGGAATACACGCTCACCGACTCGGTCTCCGAGGCGCTCCTGCTCGAAGCCAATCTGATCAAGCGCTACAAGCCGCGGTTCAACGTCCGCCTCAAGGACGACAAGAGTTACCCGTACATCAAGGTGACCCTCGGCGACGACTTCCCGCGCGTCGAGCGCACGCGCAAGCTCGTGAATGACGGGAGCCGCTATTTCGGGCCGTACGCGTCGGCGTCGAGCGTCGATGAGTCCATGAACATGGTTCGTCGCCTTTTCCCGTTTCGGACCTGCACCATCGACATCACCGACGGGCAGCGGGCGCTCGATCGCCCGTGCCTGCTCTACCACATCAAGCGCTGCCAGGGCCCGTGCATCCAGGCCATCGCCAAGGACGAGTACCGCTCGGACATCGCGCAGGTGGAGCTGTTCCTCGAAGGACGCCAGGAGACCCTGGTCAAGGCGCTAGGTCTCGAGATGGCCGCCGCCGCCGAACGGACCGACTACGAACGGGCCGCGGTCGTGCGCGACAAGATCCGCTCCATCGAACGGACGATGGAGAGCCAGAAGATGGCCGCCTTCGCGAACACGGAGCTGGACCTCGTCGGTCTGGCCCGGGCCGACAACCAGGCGGCCGTCCAGCTCTTCGTCATCCGTGCCGGCAAGATGATCGGCCGCGATGTCTTCCTGCTGGAGGCCGCCCGCGACGCGAGCGACGAAGAGGTCCTGACTGGCTTCCTCGAGCAGTACTACACCCGGGCCACCTCGATCCCGCGCGAGATCTATCTCCCGGTGCTCGCCGCGGATGTCGCGGACCTGGAAGCGTTCCTGACCGACCGCCGTGGGGGTCCGGTCCACCTGCGGGTCGCGCAGCGTGGCGAGAAGCGCCAGCTCCTCGACCTCGCCGCCCGGAACGCAGCCGAGACGCTCGCGCGGGAGCAGGCGCGCTGGCTGGTCGACCAGGGCAAGACCCTTGCCGCGCTCGAGGAACTGGCGAGCGGCCTCGGACTGGCCGGACCGCCGCTCCGGATCGAGTGCTACGACATCAGCAACTTCCAGGGGAGCGAGTCGGTCGGGAGCATGGTCGTCTTCGAGGACGGCAAGCCGCGCAGCGGGGAGTATCGGCGGTTCCGCATCAAGACCGTGCAGGGACCGAACGACTTCGCGAGCCACCAGGAGGTCCTGCGCCGCCGCTTCCGCGCGACCCGGATCGGTCAGGAAGGGACCGAGGAAGCCCGCCGCTGGGCGATGCCCGACCTTGTGCTCATCGACGGCGGGCGTGGCCAGGTCAGCGCGGCACAGGCCGTCCTCGACGAACTCGGCCTCCATGACCTGCCGATGGCCGGTCTCGCCAAGGAGCGTGAGGAGCTGTTCCTCCCGGGTCGCGCTGACCCGGTCGTCCTCCCGGCCACCTCACCTGCGCTCTACCTGGTCCAGCGGCTGCGCGACGAGGCGCATCGGTTCGCGATCACCTATCACCGCAGCCTGCGCGACAAGCGGACCGTCCGTTCGGCATTCGACGACCTGCCCGGTGTCGGCCCCAAGCGCAAGCGCGAACTGCTCAAGGTCTTCGGCTCGATCAAGCGCGTGCGCGATGCGCCGGTGGAGCAGATCGCGGCCGTGCCGGGGATCGGCCGTGCCCTGGCCGCCCGGATCAAGGCCACGCTCGACGCCTGACCCGTACCGGCGGGGTCGATGGGTTCCGTGTACCATCGCCCCTCGATGCGCAAGACCGGCCCGTACCTCATCCTGCTGATCGGCGTCTTCGCCCTCTTCCTCGATTTCTTCCCGGGCCTTCGCCTGCCGGATCCATCGAGCACGACGGGCGATCGGGCGATCGTGACGAAGCTCGGCCTCGACCTGTCCGGCGGTCTCCGCGTCGAGTACCAGGCCCACGCGGTCGACGGCAAGACCCCGGGACCGGCCGATATGTCGATCATCAAGGACATCGTCGAGCGGCGCGTGAACGGGTCCGGCGTGAACGAGCCGGTCGTCACCACCCAGGGCGCCGACCGCGTCGTGGTCGAGCTGCCGGGTGTCACCAACCCCGACGCCGTGCGCGCGCTCGTCCGCCAGACCGGGCGCCTGGACTTCGTGCCGCTCGGGTCGACCCCCGCGACCGAAGGCCAGACGATCGACCTGACGATCAACAAGCCGCTGTTCAGCGGCGACCAGGTCCAGTCCGCGTCGCTCGGTCAGGAGCAGAACACGGGGGCCCTGACCGTCAACTTCGTGCTGAAGAACGATGGCGCGAGCCTCTTCGCGGACTACACCGCCAAGAATATCGGCTCGTACTTCGCGATCACCCTCGACGGTTCTGTCATCTCGGCGCCGGTCATCAAGGACTCGATCCCCAACGGACAGGTCCAGATCTCCGCAGGCGGGATCGGCGGCTTCAGCACGGCGGTCGCGAACAACCTCGTGACGATCCTCAAGTTCGGCTCGCTCCCGTTCCCGATCAGCGAGGTCTCGACCGAACAGGTGAGCGCGACGCTCGGTAGCCAGTTCCTCCAGCAGAGCCTGCTGGCCGGTGCGCTCGGGATCGCGCTGGTGATCACGTTCATGCTCATCTACTACCGGGCGATCGGCCTGATCGCGAGCTTCGCCCTCGTCTACTACACGCTGGTGGTCTTCTCGATCTTCCGACTGGTGCCGATCACGCTGACCCTGGCGGGCATCGCGGGCTTCGTGCTCTCGGTGGGCATGGCGGTCGACGCCAACATCCTGATCTTCGAGCGCATGAAGGAAGAGCTGCGCCTCGGGAAGTCACTGCCGTCGGGCGTCGAGGCGGGCTTCAACCGGGCCTGGAACTCGATCCTCGACTCGAATGTGTCGAGCCTGATCACGGCCACGATCCTGTACACGTTCGGCTCGTCGGTCATCCGTGGATTCGCGCTCGTCCTGATCATCGGTGTTCTCGTCTCGATGTTCAGCGCGATCGTGGTGACCCGCTCGATCATGCGCGTGATGGTCCGCCAGAGCTGGGCGCGTCGACCCGCGCTATACGGCCTCCGCCCCGAGGAATTCGACACCCGTCCCGCGGTCCGACCGTCCGCCCGCCGTGGAGCCGTGGAGCGTGTTTGATGTCATCGGGAAGCGGCGCTGGTTCTATCTCATCTCGCTCGTCATCACCATCCCGGGTCTCTTCTTCATCCTCCTGACCCCGTTCACGGACAAGGGTCTCCAGTTCACCATCGACTACACTGGTGGCACGAAATGGGAGATCCAGTTCAAGGATCAGACCGTCACACCGGACCAGGTCAAGGCCGTCTTCGCCAAATACGGCCTGCCGGCGACCGTCGTGTCGACCTCGTCGAAGTACCTGGAGATCAAGACCGTCCCACTCCTGATCGCCACGGTCCAGGAAACGCCCGTGCCGATCGCGACATTGAACGTCGCGACGCCGACACCGTCCGCCTCTGCCGGTGCGTCTGGGAGCCCGGGGGCGAGTCCGTCAGCGTCGGCCAGCCCCACCCCCAGCCCGAGTCCGTCGCCCAGTCCCAGCCCGAGTCCTGCGCCGAGTCCGAGCGCCAGCGGGAGTCCGGTCCCCGGGGCCAGCCCATCGGCAGCACCGGGAGCCGGCGGCAACACCGAACTTCCCACCGACGGGCAGCTTGGCGTCATCCGGCGTGACCTCGAGGCGACGCTCGGCCCCATCTCGTCGCAGAACAGCCTTACCACGATCGGCCCGGTCGTCAGTGCGGACCTCATCTCGCAGGCGGTCCTGCTCATCATCGTGGGATCGATCGGGATCCTGGCCTGGATCACGTTCCGCTTCCGTGACGTGAAGTTCGGGGTCACCGCGCTGGTCGCACTGCTCCATGACGTCGTCCTCGTCGTCGGCGTCTTCGCGATCCTCGGGACATTCCTCGGCGTGGAGGTCGACGCGCTCTTCGTGACCGCGATGCTGACCATCATCGGGTTCAGCGTCCATGACACGATCGTGGTCTTCGACCGTGTCCGCGAGAACAAGGCGCGCCACGTCGGCGAGCCGTTCGCGGATATCGTCAATCATTCGATCCTGCAGACGTTCGGACGGTCGATCTCGACCAGCCTGACGGTCGTGCTGACGCTGCTCGCGCTGCTCCTGTTCGGCGGCTCCGCGGTGAATGAATTCATCCTGACGCTACTCATCGGGATCATCTCGGGCACGTACTCGTCGATCTTCGTGGCTGCCCCGCTCCTTGTGGACTGGCAGCTGCGCGACGATCGGCGACGAGGGCGGCTCGCCTCGACGCGAGCACCACGGGTCCGCCGGACCGCGTCCTGACGGGGCGCGCCTGGCCAGTAAAGGCGTAGATACGAGACGGATGGCATCCTGATGGACGTGCTTGAGCCACGGTTCCGATGGGAGTTCCCGGTCGCCGCTCCGCTGTCCGCCGGTCTGGCCGCCGCGGCGCTCGGTCACGGCCTGTCGGAACGCATGGCCACGATCCTCGCGCGCCGCGGTGTCGAGACCAGCGAGGAGCTCACTGCGTGGTTCGCGGACCCGCTCGATGGACTCCACGACCCTCTGTCACTCCCCGACATCGACCTTCTCCTGGCGCGACTGCGTCAGGCTCGCGACGCTGGGGAGCGGGTCATGGTCTTCGGTGACTTCGATGCCGACGGACTCACCGGGCTGGCGATCCTGGTCCAGGCCTTCACGCGCTTCGGGATCGCGGTGGAGCCGTATGTCCCGAGCCGACTCGACGAGGGTCACGGCCTGTCGCTCGCGGCGATCGACGTCGCGGAGAGCGTCCGCGCCGGGCTGATCGTCACGGTCGATTGCGGCAGCACCAGCCACGCAGAGATCGCGGCCGCCGTCGCGCGCGGCATCGACGTGATCGTCACCGACCACCATCGCGTCCCGGCGACGCTTCCGCCTGCCCTGGCGGTCGTCAATCCGCATCGTGCCGACTCACGCTACCCGGACCGGCGCCTGACCGGCGCTGGTGTGGCGTTCAAGGTGGCCCAGGCACTGCTCGCGGACCTGCCCGGCGGACAGGTCGCCGCCCTGGCGCTCACGGACCTCGCTACGATCGGGACGGTCGCGGACGTCGCCCCGATCATCGGCGAGAACCGGGCCATCGCCCGGCTCGGACTGGAACGGCTGCGCAGTGCACCGCGCCCCGGGATCGCGGCCCTGTTCGCGCAGGCCCACGTAGAGGGCTCCGTGGCGGACCTGGAGACCATCTCGTTCGTGCTGGCCCCGCGCCTCAACGCGGCCGGGCGGATGGGCGAGGCCTTCGAGGCCGCACGGCTCCTGCTGGCGGAGACCGGCGCGGACGCGGATCGCCATGCCGCGACCCTCGAGACCGCGAACCTGGAGCGGCGCGATCTCATGAAGAAGACCGTCGCTGAGGCCCGCGCCCGGGTCGACGAGACGTCTTCGCCAGCCGCGACCCTCGTCCACGGCCCATGGAGCGTCGGGATCGTCGGTCTCGTCGCCGCTCGACTCGTCGAGGACCATGGTCGACCGGCGGTCGTCGGGGCCGATATCGGCGATACCATCCGGGCCTCGTGCCGAAGTGACGGCAGCCTCGACCTGGGCGCCACGCTCGAACGCTGTGGCGACCTCTTCACCCGGTTCGGCGGCCATGCCGGGGCCGCCGGCTTCGAACTCCCGGCCGATCGGTGGGACGCATTCGTCGAGCGGTTTCTTGCCCTTGCGGCGACGGCCGCACCGCGCGACCCCCGGACGCCCTTGCGGATCGATCTGGCCGTGCCGGCCATCGACGTCGACTACGCCCTCCTGCGCGAACTGCGCGGCCTGGAACCATGTGGCCCGGGCAATCCCCAGCCGTTGGTCGCGGTGCTTGGGATGACGGTGACCCGGGTCCGCGCGGCGACCGGTGGGCACAGCCAGCTGACCCTCCGGCGGGACCTCGACGTCATCGACGGCATCGCCTTCGGGCGCGCCGACCTCGCCGAGGTCGTCCACGAGGGGGATCGCATCGACGTGGTCGCGCGGCTCGTGAGCCGTCGGTTCGGCGGCCTGGAGACGCTCCAGCTCGAGATCCGCGATGCGGCGCCCAGCGGTTCGCATCCGGCCAGCGCGGCCATCCTTGACGCTCGCCGCGAGCTGGCACTCGCCGGGGCCGCCCGATGAGCACAGCGCCCCCGCGTCCGCCGCGCGCATCGGACCCGTACGGGATCGGCCCGGTCGGATCGCTCATCGCGCCGGTCATCTCGGTCCTCGGCCTGGTCCTGGTCGCGATCGTGACGATCAGCCTGCTCAATGGACAGATCCCCATCATCGGCGGCAAGGGCAACGGCAATGGCAACGGGAATGGCATCGGCAACGGCTCGAACGCGACGCCCGCCCCATCGAACGTGGTGATCGTCGACCCGGGCGTCACGTTCAAGGGCACCATCGTCTATGCGAAGGCCGGCAACGTCTGGGTCCAGACCGCCTCGGGCGCCACCCAGCTGACCTCGGGCGGAACGGATTCGATGCCGTCCTTCTCGCCCGACGGCGACTGGGTCTACTTCATCCGGACTACCTACAGCAACGGCGCCTGGCAGGTCCAGGGAGCGCGGCGCAAATACTTCCTCGATGTGCCCACCCTGATGCGGGTCAAGATCGACAAGAGCGCGGCTCCGGAGGCGCTGGCCAACGGCCGGTTCAAGAAGAACGGCTACACGTGGTCCTACTGGATGCGCGAGCCGGTGCTGTCGCCCGACGGTCACACCGTGGCGATGGTCACGGATGCCCCGAACCCGGCGAACACGGACGTCGTCCTGCAGTTCCTTGACCTCCGAACGGGCACGTTCACCCGGCCCAACCTCTCGGACAATCCACCGCTCGGCCACCAGGATCCCGAATGGCGACCCGACGGTCAGTACCTCCTGTACGTGAAGGAAGCGCACAGCGGCAGTCGCGGTGCCCCGGTGATCGTCGGGTTCGATCCCAAGACCGGCAAGACGCGGGCCCTCACGGTTGCCGGCTATACCACCCCGGCCTATTCCCCGAACGGACGGTTCGTGGCGGCGACCAAGACATCGCCCCTCGGGACCGACGTGGTGATCCTCGACGCCACGTACGGGCAGGAGGTCCTGCGGGTCACCACGGATGGCGCCTCGTGGGATCCGGTCTGGTCGCCGGACGGTGATGCGGTCGCCTTCCTTCACCTCGATGGCACGGTCGTCAACCTGCAGCTTGCGCACCTCGCCGGCGATGCCCCCGACTGGACCGTGAAGGACATCGTGCCGCTGACCGAGCTGTCCGGTCTCGATGCGGCGTCGCGGCCGGACTGGCACATCCCGGCGGGCGACCTTACGACCCCACCTGCAAGCCCGACCGCGTCACCCACCGCCTCGGCCGGTCCGAGCGCCAGCGCGTCGCAGTAGTCGGTCGTGACCGCCACCTATCTTGAGCGACTCGCTGCTCGATCGAGCGCCGTCGGATCGGTCCTGTGCCTCGGTCTGGACCCCGATCCGGCCCTGCTCCCCGATGGGTTCTCGAGCGACCTGGCCGGCCTCGAGCGGTTCGCGACGCTGGTGGCCGAGGCCGCGGCGCCATACGCGGCGGCCCTCAAGCCGAACCTCGCCTTCTTCGAGGCCTATGGCTCAGCTGGGATCGCGGCCCTGGAGCGCATCCGGGCCTCGCTCCCGTCCGACCTCCCATTCCTCGCCGACGCCAAGCGGGGCGACATCGGGACCACCGCAGCTCGACAGGCCGTGGCGCTCTTCGACGCACTCGGTGCCGATGCGGTCACGGTCAATCCCTACCTCGGCGCGGAAGCGATCGCGCCGCTCCTCGACCGGCTCGACCGGTTCGCCTACATCCTGTGCCGGACCTCGAACCCCGGGGCGGGGGAGCTGCAGGACCTCGACGTGGCGGCTGACCCCGTCACCGGCGCACCGGCCGAGACGCTCCATCGGCGTGTGGCGCGGCTCGTCATCGGGTGGGGTCCCGGCGGCACCGTCGGACTCGTGGTCGGCGCCACTGCGCCCGCGGAATTGGCCGCGATCCGCGCGATCGCGCCGGGTCTTGCGTTCCTCGTGCCGGGCGTCGGGGCGCAGGGTGGAGAGGCCGAGCCGGTGCTGGCCCACGGCCGCGCCACGGCCGCGCCCGCGGGTGGACGAGCCGGTGGAGGATTGCTGGTGAATGTCTCGCGCGGCATCGCGGGAGCGGCCTCCGGACCGGTCCCGGAGGGGTCCCCGGGGGACCCGTTCGAGCGAGTCGCGCAGGCTGCCGCCGAGTGGTCGAATCGACTCCCTGTGCTACCCTAACCGCCGCACCGACGGTCCCGCGTCCCCGCTTTCGCGAGGACGGATTTCACTGAGAACCGCCATCCACGAGGAGCAGCGACGACGATGCCGAACATCGGAGCCCCCGAGCTGATCATCATCCTGGTGATCGCTCTTCTCGTCCTCGGGCCAGGCAAGCTCCCCGAAGTGGGCGCGTCCATCGGGAAGAGCATCCGCGAATTCCGCAAGGCTTCGGCCGACATCCAGGATTCGGTCAAGGTCGACATGTCCCCGCTGCCGACCCCGGTGGCGCCGGCTCCCGTCGCGCCCGCTGCCGCCCCTGTGGCGCCTGCCCCCGTCGAGGCTGTCGCGGTCGCGCCGACCACCCCTGCGAGCGAGCCGACCAGCGGCGCCAACTGACGCTGGGACCCTTCATCGCCCGTGGCCGACGCTGACGTCCTGCGCGATCCTGCCGGCCTGCCGGTGACACCCGGGTCGCCCGCGCCCGCGGACGGCACGGTGATGACGCTCATCGATCACCTCACCGAGCTCCGGAACCGTCTGTTCCGGTCGATCCTGGCCGTCGCAGTCGGCTCAGCCATCGGGTTCCTTGTCGCCGGGAACATCCGCGACTTCCTGCTGCTCCCGCTTCCGGGCAACCACCAGGTCCAGGTCCTTGGGCTTGGTGACGGGTTCGTCATCCAGCTGAAGATCGCCATCGTGACCGGCATCATCATCGCGATGCCGGTCCTGCTCTATCAGGTCTGGGCGTTCATCGCGCCCGGGCTCACGCCGGCCGAGCGCAAGACCGTGCGCCCGTGGATCCCGCTCGCGCTCGTGTTCTTCGCCATCGGTGTCGCGATCGCCTATGTGATCCTGCCGTTCGCGGTGGCCTTCCTGCTTAGCTTCACCGATGAGCACCTGGTCCAGGGAATCGCGGCGATCCCGTACTTCGACTTCGTGACCACGCTGTTCATCGTGTTCGGGCTGGTCATGGAGTTCCCGATCCTGATGGTCGGGTTGTCGCGGGTGGGCATCCTCACCTCGGAGCGGCTGCGCGGCTCGCGCCGAATGATCATCCTTGGGATCGCGATCTTCGCCGCGGTGGCCACACCCGGTGGCGACCTCGTGAGTCCGACCGTGCTCGGCGGCACGATGTACCTGCTCTTCGAGCTGACGACCTTCTTCATCAAGCGCTCGGGTCGGTGACGGATCGACCCGAGGTCGGTGCGCTCGGGGACGGGGGTCCGGAACAGACCGTCGTCGTGGTCAGTGGGCTGTCCGGTGGCGGCAAGACCGCCGCGGCCAAGCTCTTCGAGGATCTCGGCTATGCCGTCGTCGACAACCTCCCGGGTGAACTCGTGCCCGGTCTTGCGGATCTGGTCTCCTCCGATCGCCAGCGGTTCGCCAACGTCGCGATCGTCATCGATGTCCGGTCGGGCGACCCGAACCTGGCCTTGTCGGCGCTCCGAGGTGCCCTCGAAGGGCGTGGTATCCGGCCGCGCCTCGTCTTCCTCGAGGCCAGCGACGATGTCCTGATCCGGCGCTTCAGCGAGACGCGCCACCGTCATCCGCTCGGCGACGACCGCGGGATCGCCTCGTCCATCGCGGAAGAACGGGCGCTCCTGGCCCCGGTCCGCGCACAGGCCGACATCGTGCTCGACACCTCGGCGCTCTCCCTTCGCGAGCTGCGCGAACGCCTCTTCGCCCAGCTCACCACGGCGGCCCGCTCGGACCAGCTGTCGATCCAGCTGATCAGCTTCGGGTTCAAGTACGGGCTGCCGCTCGAATCCGACCTCGTGTTCGACGTGCGCTTCATGGAGAACCCGTTCTACATCGCCGATCTCCGGCCGCTGTCCGGCCTGACGGAGCAGGTCCGCACCTTCGTGCTGTCGCAACCGGTGGCGGGCCGGTTCATGGGCTTCCTGACCGAATTCCTCGCGTTCACGATCCCGGCGTATGTCGCCGAGGGCAAGACGCGGCTGACCATCGCGATCGGGTGCACCGGCGGGTTCCATCGTTCGATCGTGGTCGCCGAGGAGCTCGCGGCCTGGATCCGCACCCGCGACGATGGGCCGGTCGCCGTCTTCCATCGCGAGCTCGAGCGGCAGTGAACCTGCGGCGCTGGCTCATCCCGGGCATCGGCGTCAAACGCTGGCTCCTGGTCGTCTTCCTCGGGCTCCTGCTCCTGGCTCTCGCCTTCGCGCATCTCCTCCGTCAGCTGTCGGCCGGCGCCGATCCGGGTGGCGTGGCGGGGACGCTTGCGGACATCGTCACGCTGCAGGCCATCCCGACCCCCCTCCGTGGGCTGATCGTGGGGGTGGTCGGGCTGGCGGTGGTGGCCGTCGGAGCGCTGCGCCTGATCCAGGTCCTGACGGGTCCGCTGCGCGCCGACTCCGGGGAGCAGCCGCTGGTGGAGCGGCTCTACCAGCGCCGCTTCCTGTCACGCGGGCCACGGATCGTGGCGATCGGTGGTGGCACCGGCCTGTCGGTCCTTCTCCGCGGCCTCAAGGAGCACACGAGCCATCTCACCGCGGTCGTGACCGTGGCCGACGACGGGGGCTCATCAGGCGTGCTGCGGCATGAACTGGGGATCCCGCCGGTCGGTGACATCCGCAACTGCATCGCCGCGCTGGCCGACACCGAATCGCTGATGCGCGACCTTCTCCAGTACCGATTCCCGACCGGGGAGGGGAGCGACGCCTCCGATGCAGCCGGGCTGGGCGGACATGCCGTGGGCAACCTCCTGATCGCGGCGATGACCGCCATCGAGGGCGGAGACTTCGAAGAGGGCGTGCGGCGGATCAACCGCATCCTTGCGGTTCGCGGACAGGTCCTGCCGGTCTCCGCGACACCATTGACGCTCCACGCGCGGTGCGCCGATGGGACCGTCATCGATGGTCAGTCGTTGATCATGCGAGCAAGCGGCATCGAGCGCGTCTGGCTCACGCCGCCCGACGTGCGCGCCTCCGACGACGCCCTCGCCGCCATCGCCGAGGCCGACCTGATCGTGCTGGGTCCGGGCTCGCTTTACACGAGCCTGCTGCCGAGCCTGCTCATCCCCGCGATCCGGGACGCGGTGCTGGCGGCGACCGCGACAAGGGTCTTCGTCTGCAATGTCGCCACCCAGGAGGGTGAGACCAGCGGGTTCGACCTTGCCGCGCATGTCGAGGCGCTGGTGGCCCACACTGCCCCGGGGATCGCCGATGTCGTCGTGGCCAACAACCATCTGACGGCCCGCGCGCCGGAGGGCTGGCTCGCGGAGCCGGTGCGCCTCCGCTGGCCGCCTGCGGTCGCCGACATCCCGCGCCTCGTCCTCGACGATGTCGTGGCACCCGACAACGCCCATCACCACGATTCCGCCAGACTGGCCGACGTGGTCATCGGAGCGATGAGCCGCGAACCCATCGTCCGGCGAGCGATCGGGCGGACTGCCTGAGCGTGCGATGACGACCCGGACCAGATGACTCGCTCCGAGCGCGACCTCGTGGCGTCGCTGCGGGCGGAACTCGCCGCCATCGACCCCGCGCGCCCATGCGATCGCGTGGCGGAGGCCATGGGTCTGCGCGCCGGTGGCCCGGCTGCGGCCACTCGCGACGGCCCGGTCGCCCGTCTCGTCATCCGGTTGCGGCGCGGTCCGGACGAGACCGCGCCCGAGGGGTTCGCCTGGGAGACCTCCGCCGAGCACTGCCGGAACGCGTGGCTGCGAGGGCGGTTCCTGGCGCGCGGCTCGCTCAGCCTGGCTGGCGGGCGGACCCATCTGGAGTTCGTGGTCGGCCCGGACGAGGCACCCGTCCTCGCCGCACGACTCGCCGACATGGGACTGCCGGCTTCATGGCGGATCCGGCGCGGGCGTGGCGTCGTGACCTGGAAGAGCGGTGAGTCTGTCGGGACGTTCCTGCGCAGGATCGGCGCCGGCGGAGCGCTGCTGGAACTCGAGGCGCGCCAGGTCTCGCGGGCGCTCCGTGGCGACCTCAATCGGGTGATCAACGCAGAGTCGGCGAATCTCCAGCGGGCCGTGGCCGCCGCGGGCCGTCATCTCGACGCGATCGCGATCCTGGACCGTGACGGACGACTCGCCACCCAGCCCGCTGGTGTGCGGCTCATCGCCGCCGCGCGCCGCGAGACCCCCGAGGCGACCCTGAGTGAGCTCGCGGAACGGCTCGCGGTCCACCGATCGGCCGTCCAGCGCGCCCTCGAACGGATCGAGCGGCTGGCCCTGCATGGGGACGACGATGCCGGTCGGCGGAGCCCGCTCCGTCCGCGCCGCTCGGCTCTGGCATGATTCAGCCCATGCGTGACGTGATCGTGGCCGCCAACTGGAAGATGCACACCACGCCGGCGGACGCCGGCGACCTGGCACGGACCATCGCGGCACGGATCCGCGAACCGGGGGTGATCCGGGTCATCTGTCCGCCGTTCGTGTGTCTGTCGGCCGTCGGCCAGGCGCTCGCCGAGGCGGATCCGGAGATCGCGGTCGGCGCCCAGACCGTCCATCACGAACTGGCCGGAGCCTACACGGGCGAGACCTCGGCGGCCATGCTGGCAGGGCTGGCGACCTGGGTCATCATCGGGCACAGCGAGCGCCGGCGCGATGCCGGGGAGACCGACGCACTCATCGGTCGCAAGCTCGGTCGTGCCATCGACGCGGGTCTGCGACCGATCCTGTGCGTGGGCGAACAGCTCGCCGAGCGCGAGGCCGGGGCCGCGAACGAGGTGGTCCGGACACAGCTCGCTGGTGCCCTCACCGACCACGACCCGGCGATCCTGGCGACGGCCGGCCTGGTCATCGCGTATGAACCGGTCTGGGCCATCGGCACAGGCCGAAACGCCACCGGTGCCGATGCCGCCGCCATGGCCGATGCCATCCGTGCCGCCCTCGTGGGTTTGGGCTGGGGCGAGCACGCGGCCGCCACGCCGGTCCTGTACGGCGGCAGTGTCACGTCCGCGAACGTCGGGGAGTTCCTTGGCGAACCCGCGATCGACGGCGCACTCGTCGGTGGGGCATCGCTGAAACCCGACGAGATGGCCGGGATCGTGTCGCGGGCGGCCATCACCGCGCGCGCTCGTCGCTCGGTCGAGTGACGGCTCCGCTCGATCGTCGTCCACGCCCGGTCGTCCTGGTCGTCCTCGACGGGTTCGGGATCGGTCATCTCCCGGCCGCCGATGCCGTGGCCGCCGCCGACATGCCGGTGTGGCGTGGACTGCTCGCCCGATGGCCCCATACGGATCTCGGGGCCTCGGAGGGCGACGTCGGCCTGCCGGTCGGCCAGATGGGCAACTCCGAGGTCGGCCACTTGAACCTTGGCGCGGGCCGACCGGTCCTCCAGGACCTGCCGCGGATCGACGCTGCGATCGCGGATGGATCGTTCGATGCGCAGCCGGCCTTCGCGGATGCGATCGCGCGCACGATCGAGGGGAGCGGCACGCTCCATCTCATCAGCCTGATCGGTCCGGGAGGCGTCCACGCGAACGACCGCCATCTCGTGGCGCTGACCGATCTCGCCGCACGGCGCGGTGTGCCGCGGGTGGCTGTCCACGCTCTGCTCGACGGTCGGGACACTGCCCCGTCGTCGGCGCTGGGGTACATCGTGGACCTCGAAGCGCGCCTCGCTGCGGCGCATCCCGATGCCCGCATCGCCACCGTCGGCGGCCGCTACTACGCCATGGATCGCGACCAGCGCTGGGAGCGCGTCGAACGCGGCTACGACGCGATCGTCCATCGCGAGGGCGGACACAGCGCGTCGTCGGCCACGGAGGCGATCACGGCCGCCTATGCCCGTGGCGAAACGGACGAGTTCGTCGACCCGACGGTCATCACGGGGGTCGACGGGCTGATCCGCGACGGCGATGCGATCATCCACGCCAACTTCCGGGCAGACCGCGCGCGACAGCTCACCCACGCCCTGGCCGATGGCCCGGAGTTCAGCGGGTTCGACCGGAACTCACCGTCAGGACGGCCCGCCCCCACCCGACTCCTCGTCGTGACCATGACCGGCTACGAGGAAGGGCTGGCCGTCGAGGTCGCCTTCCCGCCCGAGATCGTGCGCTCGATCGCGGATGCAGTGGCTGACGCGGGCTGGCGCCAGTTCCATGTCGCCGAGACCGAGAAGTACGCGCACGTGACGTACTTCTTCAATGGGGGTCTCGAGACGATCCACCCGGGAGAGGACCGCCGACTCGTGCCGAGCGCGAAGGTCGCGACCTACGATCTCAAGCCGGAGATGAGCGCTGTCGGCGTGACCGACGCGCTGGTGGAGGCCATCGGTTCCGGCGGCTACGACTTCATCGTGGCCAACTACGCGAACGCGGACATGGTCGGCCACACGGGGGTCTGGGACGCCACGCTCCGTGCACTCGCCACAGTCGACGCGTGCCTCGGACGGGTGGTCGCCGCCATCGAGGCCGTGGACGCGACCGATCCCGCCGCGCCGGGCGCACTCCTGGCCATCACCGCGGATCACGGCAACGCGGATCATCTACGCGACGCGGACGGCCATCCGGTCACGGCCCACTCGCTCAATCGGGTGCCGTTCGTGCTGATCGGACGGGCCGCGGCCGGACGGACGCTCCAGCCCGGCGTCCTGGCCGATGTTGCGCCGACCCTGCTCGAGTTCCTTGGCCTGCCGCGGTGGGCCGGGATGACCGGCCGTTCCCGGCTCGTGTGATAGCATCCGACGCCGTTACCCCACAGAGGACGTCGACTCGTGAACCCACTGCTGGCCTTCGGTCAGATCATCGTCAGCATCGCGCTGATCGCCGCCATCCTGCTCCAGGCCCGGGGCACCGGATTGTCCGGGACGTTCGGCGGTGACTCTGCGGTCTATCGAAGTCGTCGCGGGGTCGAGCGCCGACTCTGGCAGTTCACGATCGCACTGCTGGTCCTGTTCGTGATCTTCTCGCTCGCGTCGTTCATCCTGGCCCCGGTCGTCGCAACGGCCTGACCGGGTCGCGCCGACCTCGGCGACGGCGCTCTCACCGCACGGAGTCCGATGACCCGGACCGATACCACGGTAGTCGGGAGCCTCGTCGTCCTGCTCGCGCTCATCGCGGGTCTCGTCGGCATCCCGGCCCTCCAGGCCACCACGGCCCGCCCGAGCGCCACGCCCGGACCGTCGGGCATCGACGTCTTCACGCGGCCATACCGCGAAGGCGTGCTGAGCCGACCCATCTCGGTGAGCCCGCTCACGGCGCGGACCCAGGCTGATCGTGACCTCGTTGCGTTGGTGTTCTCCGGCCTCGTCCGCAACGGCCCCGATGGCACGATCGTCCCGGACCTGGCACGAAGCTGGTCGGTGGACGAGACCGGGCGCGTCTGGACCTTCGAACTTCAGCCGGACGCTCGCTGGCACGACGGCGAGGCCGTCACCTCGGCCGATGTCGCGTACACCATCCAGACCCTCCAGGATCCCGAGTACACGGGGCCGGCCTCGACCTCGTGGAGCGAAGTCACGGTCTCCACGCCGACCCCGGGCGAGGTCGTCTTCACGCTGGCGACGCCGCTCGGCGACTTCCTCCAGGCCGCGACCCAGCCGATCGCGCCGGTCCACCTCCTTGGGGAGATCCCGATCGATCTCCTTGCCGATGCGCCGTTCGGGCGACAGCCGGTCGGGTCCGGGCCGTTCGCCCTGACCTCGCTGAGCGACGACGAGGCGGTCCTCGTGCCGGCCGATCCTTCGACTCTCGGCGGCGGGACGCCGGCCGTCCCGTCGCTGGCGCCATCGGTGGCGCCTACCGATTCGCTCGTGACTGCGGCACCCACGCTCCGCCCGGATCGACCGGTCCCGTATCTGCCCGGCATCGAACTGCACTTCTACAGCGACGCCACGACCCTGGCCGCCGCCTACCGTGCCGGCGATCTCGACGCCGTGTCGGGCCTCCCGCCCGGTCTGGCCGCCGATCTGGCGACCGGCAAGGACACCCGGCTGCTGCGATATCCGGGCTCCACGCTGACCGCGGTGTTGCTCAACCAGCGTCCGACCCATCCCGAGTTCCGCGACCCCGCCGTGCGCACGGCACTCCTCGCCGCCATCGACCGAGGGTCGCTGATCGATGCCGCGTGGACGTCGCTCGCCGTGGCGGCGCCGGGTCCCATCCCGCCGAGCTCGCCGCTTTTCGACAAGGCCGCGGAGCCGCTGGTCCCGTTCTCCCTCGATGCGGCCCGCAAGGCCCTCAAGAAGGCCGGCTGGACGTCGAAGGCCGACGGCTGGTACCTCCCGGGTGCGAAGAAGCCCCTGACCATCGATCTCGTGACTCCTGAGCAGTCGGCCAACCCGGGCGCCTTCGCTGCCGCGCAGGCCGTCGCGCGGGACTGGGAGACGCTGGGGCTGGCAGTGTCGCTCGTCCCGCTGCCGCCATCGCAGCTCATCAACGAGCGTCTGATCACGGGCGATTTCGCGGCGGCGGTGACCGACATCAATATCGGGTTCGACCCGGACTTGTATGCGCTTTTCGCCTCGAGCCAGACCCGCAACGGCGGCTCGAACCTCCAGGGCGTCCAGAACCTGGCCCTCGACCGGCTGCTCGTCGCGGCACGGGCGCCGGGCACCGATGACCAGCGCAAGGCGGCCTATTCGGCGCTCCAGGCCGAGCTCGGGAACGGTCGCTACCTTCTGCCGCTGGCGTACGCGGACGAGGTCGCCGTGGTCCGCCACACGCTCACCGGTCCGGTCGTCCGGCAGGTCGCCGATCCGGCTGACCGATTTTGGGACGTGCTAACATGGCGCCTCGCTGCCGACCGCTGACCCGGTCGCCGCGGATCCACGCCGAGGTGGCGGAACTGGTAGACGCGCTAGCTTCAGGAGCTAGTGTCCGCAAGGGCGTATGGGTTCAAATCCCTTCCTCGGTACCACTCCCTCGACTCGGCTCTCGGATCAAGGGGACACCTGCCCAGGTGGCGGAATTGGTATACGCGTACGTTTGAGGGGCGTATGAGGCAACTCATCCGGGTTCAAGTCCCGGCCTGGGCACCACATTCCAGCAGCTTCTGACGACCGCCTCCCGGCGGTCGTTATGCTTATGCGGGCGGTTAGCTCAGAGGGTCAGAGCGCCTCGCTTACACCGAGGAGGTCACTGGTTCGATCCCAGTACTGCCTACCATGACCCGGCGACACGGCGACCGGCCCTGTCGTCCGCGGACGAGACGCTGCTAGACTGGATGCGCTGGGGTAGCCGCGGGTGGCCCGCCCCTGATGGAGGAGCCGCATGGATCCGATCCTGTTGATCATCATCGTGGTGATCATCGCCCTGGTCGTGTTCGCGATCGGGATCTACAACGGCCTCATCCAGAAGCGCCTGCGCGTCGACGAAGCGCTGGCCCAGATCGAGGTCCAGCTCAAGCGTCGCCACGACCTGATCCCGAACCTTGTGAACGCCGTGAAGGGCTACATGGGCTTCGAGCAGAAGGTCCTGACCGACGTCACGAATGCCCGCGCAGCCGCGGTCGCGGCCGGCGCCCAGGGTCCCACCCAGCAGGCCGCTGCGGAGAATGCCCTGACCGGCACACTGCGCTCGCTGTTCGCGGTCGTCGAGAACTATCCGGACCTCAAGGCCAACCAGAATGTCCTGGCGCTCCAGGAGCAGCTGACTACGACCGAGAACCAGATCTCGTTCTCGCGCCAGCACTACAACGCCACCGTCCTCGACTACAACACGGGCATCGCGACCTTCCCGGCCGCGCTGTTCGCGGGGATCTTCGGCTTCACCAAGCGCGACTTCTTCGACGCCGAGCCAGAAGCGGCTGCCGTCCCGAACGTCGACCTTAGCCTGAGCTGACCGCCCGCCCGCGCGGGCGAAAGGGCATCGTGGCCGGGACCACGTTCTACGACCAGATCGCCGCCAACAAGCGGAACTCGTTCCTGCTGACGCTGTTCGTGGTCGCCCTCCTCGGGCTGCTCGGCTTCGCGATCGGGTACGCAGTCTTCGGGAGTCCAGCGGGCGGCGCGGCGGCGACCCTGTTCGCGGTCGGACTCGGCGCGATCTCGGGCGTCGTCACGTATTACGCCGGCGACAAGCTCGTGCTGACCGTGAGCGGTGCCAAGGAGGTCGACGAGGCGAGCTCGCCGCAGCTCATGAACGTCGTCCGCGAGCTGACGGTCGCCGCGGACCTACCGATGCCCAAGGTCTACATCATCGACGACACGGCGCCCAACGCCTTCGCGACGGGCCGTGACCCGCAGCACGCGTCCGTCGCGATCACCACCGGTCTCCTCGAGAAGCTCGATCGGGAAGAACTCCAGGGCGTCCTCGGGCACGAGCTGTCGCACGTCCGGAACATGGATATCCGGTTCTCGCTCGTCGTCGGGGTCATGGTGGGGGCCATCGCGATGCTGGCCGACTTCTTCCTGCGCTTCACCTTCTGGGGTGGCGGGCGGTCGCGCAGCCGCGACGACAACGGTGGGGGAGCGCAGGCGATCTTCTTCATCCTGGCCATCGTGCTCGCGATCCTGGCCCCGATCATCAGCCAGTTCATCCAGCTGGCTGTCAGCCGTCAGCGCGAGTACCTGGCCGATGCCTCCTCCGTGGACCTGACCAGGAACCCGCATGGCCTCGAACGGGCGCTCGCGAAGATCGCCGGTGACAAGGAGGTCCTCGAGGTGGCGAACCGTGGGACCCAGCACATGTACTTCACGAACCCCATCAAGAAGTTCGAAGCGCGCTCGTCCGGGCTGATGTCCACGCACCCGCCGATCCTCGACCGGATCAACCGGCTGCGCGAGCTGACCGGCGATCCGCCCCTCGATCCGGCGGACTCGGCACCGCTCGCCGGGCTGGACTGAGTGTCGCGCGAGGCCCCGGGGTGGCCCACGCTCGACCGGCCGTGGTATCCTCCGCTGCGCCGACGGACAGTCGCAAGCTGGTTGGCCATCGGGCCGAGATAGCTCAGTTGGTAGAGCACGCGACTGAAAATCGCGGTGTCGCCAGTTCGAATCTGGCTCTCGGCACCACCATCTCGGTGGAGGCGCTCCGGGCGGAAGTGGCTCAGTTGGTAGAGCATCACCTTGCCAAGGTGAGGGTCGCGGGTTCGAATCCCGTCTTCCGCTCCATTCTCTTTCCCGCGGTCCGCTGCCCCTTCGTCTAGCGGTAGGACAGCGGACTTTGGATCCGTGAACCGAGGTTCGAATCCTCGAGGGGCAGCCAGACATCCGGGCAGGGGCGTCGCCCCGAACGGTCAGTGGCGACGTGGTGAAGTGGTTCAACACGGAGGTCTGCAAAACCTCTATTCACCGGTTCGAATCCGGTCGTCGCCTCCACTCCCTGAGCACAAAGCGGGCCCTTCGGGGCCCTCGTTTCATTCCTGGCCGCCCGCGCGCCGCGCGCGTCATGTGTGGCTGCAGACGCCCGGGCGCATCATTAGGGTCGACGCCGCGTGCGGAAGCTCACGGAGGACCTGATGTCGTTGCTCTCCCGGATCAAGCAAGCGTTGACCGGCGCGCCCGATGCGTCGGCGGCCGAGCCGCTGCCACGCCACGAGCGGCGCGAGGCTGGACGCGAGCGACACCAGGAGACGGGCGAGCCGGGCTGGGAGGCGCGTGATCGTCTGGACGACCCGCCTGGCACCGGGAAGCGCGACCCGGACGCCGCGCCGGAGGTCCTTGGCGAGATCTGACCCGGGCGGCGCGGAGAGGGGCGTGTTGCCCGTTCCTCAGGCGACCGGGATCGGCTCCGGACGAGCTGGCCGCGGCGCGAGGTTGCAGCGCTCGGGCGGCTCCGGTCGACCGAACAGGAAGCCCTGGCCGAACTCGCAGCCGAGCACCGCGAGCGCCTCGGCCTGTTCCTCGGTCTCGACGCCTTCGGCCACCGTCGCGAGCGTCAGCGCGCCGGCGATCTCCACGACCGCCTGGATCAGGGCCGACTCGAACGGCTTCTCGACACCCACGACGAACGTCCGGTCGATCTTGATCACATCGATCGGCAGCTTCTGGAGGTAGCCGAGCGACGAGTAGCCGGTCCCGAAATCGTCGACGGCGACGGCGACACCGCTGCGCCGGATGGCGT
>JBBQLI010000052.1:0-22522 GCA_038327765.1 Candidatus Limnocylindrales bacterium
CGCGGTCTTGGACGAGCGGACCGTCGCGGCGGCACGTCGCCGACCGCCCAATCGCTCGAACAGCGAGAGCTTGGCGTCGAGGTAGGCCTGCCACGTGCCGTGGAACTCGAGGTGTTCATGGGTCACGTTGGTCACGATCGCGATGTCGTAGCGGATCCCGCCGACACGTTCGAGGGCCAGCCCGTGTGAGGTGGTCTCGATCACCGCGGCCTCGTCGCCACCGCGGACCATCGCCCGCAGCGCGGCCTGGAGATGGGGGGCGTCAGGCGTCGTGGCATGGGCGAGGTTCGCGGTCTGGCGACCCGCGATGCGCGTGGCGGCCGTGCCGATCATCCCGGTCCGAACGCCGGCCGCGACCAGGGCGGCGGTCGCGAGGAAGGAGGTGGTCGTCTTGCCATCTGTGCCGGTGATCCCCACCACGGCCAGCTCGAGACTCGGATCGCGATACCACCACGTCGCCGCGTCAGCCAGGGCCAGCTGACCCGAGTCCACGATGAGCTGCGGCAGCGCCGATGCGGGGATGGCCCGTTCCACGATGACGGCCGCCGCGCCGGCAGCAGCCGCCCGCTCCACGAACTCGTGCCCATCGACGTGTTCGCCCGGGATCGCCACGAACAGCCTGCCCGGGCCTACCGCCCGCGAATCGTCGGTGACGCCGCGGACGGCGACCTCGGCCAGACCATGCGAGCCGATCGCCCGGCCATCGAGCCGGGCGCCCCGCAATCGACCTGTCGCGGTCAGTCGATCGATCAGCCCGCCGAGCGGCGCGACGTCGCCGGGTTCGGCCTCATCCAGGAGTCGCGCGATCGCAGTGCCGTCGGCGTCGTCGGTCATCGGCGGACCAGGCGGGCGACGCGGGTCGCGACGCGACCCGCCGCGTACCGGGTCGGACGCGTGATGCGCTCATGTGCCCCGGTGAGCTCCAGCCACTGCCCGCCGAACGAGCGCTTGTGCTGATAGAGCCCCCACATCGGTTCGCCTTCGAGCGGCTCGCGGCGAGCCCCGGCGACATCGGCGCCACCAAGGTCCATCTCCGTGCAGCTCTCGCGGATCGCGAGCTGGATGGCGCGCCAGCGGGCGAGGTGAAGGGCACCCGGGTGGGCCTGACGCGTCTCGGCCCGGTCGCCCGAGTGGACCGTCGAGAGTCGGCCACCGTGCCGATACAACACAAGACCAGCGAGCAGTGCCTCGGTGGGGGCCGGTTCGCGGACTTCGAGATAGATGAGGTGGCCCGCGGCGAGGGCTGCCTGCCACCAGGCGACGAACCCGGCCCGCGGCCCGAAGGTGAAGCGCCGACGCTCACCGGTGGCGAGCAGGAGGTCGTAGAACCGATCGAGCGCAGCCGCATCGGCGTCGGCAGGCGGCATCGCGAATCCATCGCCCGGCCCCTCGGAACCGATCCGCCCATCATGCCGGAGGACGACCAGACCGCTCGATTCGGCAGCGCGCACGCGCTGACGCGTGGACTTCGCGATATGCCCGAACGCGAGCATCTCGTCGACGCCGTCAGTCAGCGGAAGCGAGATCCGGTGACGCGAGGGCTGGAGCTCGTCGATGGGCGCGAACCCCGCGGTGCGGATGGCATGACCGAATGCCGCGTCGCTGGCGGGGACCTCCGGGTCGGCGGCCACCACATCGATCCCGTCATCCGCGAGCGCGTCGGCAGCCGCGACCTGACGGGCCGCCAGAGCCGCGCCGTCGACCCCCGCAGGTGCTGGCCCGCGCGGGATGTAGGCGCTCCCCCCGCCGATCAGCGGCCAGCGCCGCTCGAGGGCCAGGACCCGGCCGCCATCGTCCGTGACCAGATGCCGCGGTCGCCAGCCCGAGCGTGCCCGGTGGTTCGCCCACGCCTGCGACTGATAGACGTGCCCACCAGGGGCGTCGACGGCCCAGGCGTCCCAGTCGACCAGTTCGGCGGCGGTCGCCGCCCGGGCCGAGGTCATTCCGCCCCCGCGAAGCCCGCCGCCCCGCTCGCCCCCGTCCGGCCGTGCCGGATCCGTGCCCAGCGGACACGGGCACGGACACCAGCCTCGTAGGCCTGCCGCCCTAGCGGATCGAGCACCAAGTCCCAGGCACCGATATAGCGAACCTCGCGTCCGCCGAACCCGGTCTTGAAATGGGCGATGCCGCCGGTCGCGAGCCCCCACAGGTCGTAGCTGCTGGCACCCTGCTCGCGCGACGTCCGGACGGCCTCCCACTTGAGGAGGTAGTTGGCGCGGGAATCGGCGCCCGCCGCGGTCATCCCGCCGTACGGTTCCACGACCCGCGGCCCGGCGCGCACGAGGAACAGCGTCGCGACCGGTTCTCCCTCGGCCGTCTGTGCGAACAGGAGCCGCGCCCTGCCAGCTGGCCGGTACGCCTCCCACACGTCGCGGTAGGCCTGCAGGGTGCGAATCAGGAACCCGGCTCGCGCGGCCGTCTCCTGGTAGATCCGGTAGAACTCGGGGAGGCGATCTCCGTCCGCATCCACGACCGTGATCCCGCCCGTCCGCGCCTTGTTGACGTACTGGCGCCACTTCTTGCGCAGATCGCCCCACAGGGCGCCCTCGTCCGCGCGCAGGTCGATGACCCGGGTCGACATCGGCTGGATGGGCATGCCTGGACGCCAGCCTGCGGTGCGCAGCGTGCGGCGAAGCGCGTGCTCCGGGTCGCACGGGCCGTCGGCCTCGATCTCGGGATCGATGCGCAGGTGGCTCACCCGACCGGCGACCCGCGGAAGCCCGGAACGGACCAGCTCCGTGAACGCGCCGACCGTCTCGGGTGTCCAGATCGCGGCCACCGGTCCACGCGGCGCGTAGGCGAAGCCCCACGGCAGCGGTCGCGGGCGGCGGACCAGGATCTGCGCCCCGATCGCGCCGTCACCGGCGCCGACCGCGAGACGATGCGCCGTCCAGCCGTTGACGGCCTTGACCTCGGCCCACGCCGGGAGCTGCAGGTACGAACCTGGGTCATTCGCCTCGACGAACGCGCTCCACGCAGCAGGCTCGGTCAGGTCGCTCACGACCGTCGGGGGCGGCGGACCACGTCGACCATGAGCCCGACGATAGACGGCAGTTCGGGGATCCGCAAGGCGAGCGACACCAGCGCATAGATCCCGCCGAACGCCACCGCGGTCGCCACGATCTCGCCGAGCGTGCCGAGGAACCCGGGCGTCGGGCCGGCCACGGCCGTCAGGACGGACAGGGTGGCAAACCCGCCCACGCCGGCGGCGACGGTCCCGAGAAGCGAACCCGCGACGATCGCCAGCACCGCGCCGGCATCGACGTGCCCGAGCCGCCGGGCCAGGACCGCGAACAGCAGGATCGCCTCGACCCAGGCCGCGATCGCGATCGCCAGCGCGAGACCGGGCAGCCCGAGCGGCCCCACCAGCAGCACGGCGAGGGTCGAGTTGATGACCACTGCGAGTACCGCGGCAAGGACGGGCGTGATGGTGTCCTGGCGGGCATAGAAGGCACGGGCCAGGACGGCGATCATCGCGTGCGCCGACAGCCCGACGAGGAACGCGAGGAACGTGTCCGCGGTCAGCGCCATCGCGTCGGGGCTATAGCGGCCGCCGAACCCGAACAGGAGATAGACGGTCTGGAGGCGCAGGATCGCGGCCAGGACCCCGATCGGGATCATGACGTAGAGCAGCAGCCGGAGGGCCTTGGTCAGCAGACCGGCGAAGTCGCCGTCCTTGCCGATAGCCGCCTCGCGCGACAGCGACGGGAAGACGACCACCCCAAGTGGCACCCCGATGACCCCGATCGGGATCTGGAGCAAGGTGAACGCGACGGTGAAGATCGTGATCGCCCCGGCGCCGAGGGTCGACGCTAATGAGGTCACGACCACGAACGTGATCTGCGACGCTCCAAGGCCCACGGCCCGGGGCGCCATCAGGGTCAATGCCCGGCGGGCCTGCTGGTCCGCGAGATCCAGGACGGGCTCATAGCGAAAGCCGAGCCGGGCGAGCGGGCGGAGCTGGACCAGCAGGTGGCAGCACGAACCGGCGACCACCCCGATCGCAACGCCGTCGACGCCCATCGACGGGCGCAGCAGCAGGACCGCGCCGATGATCGCCAGGTTGTAGGTGACGGGCGCGATGGCGGCCGCCGCGAACCGACCGCCCGCATTGAGAAGACTGGTCGCCAGCGCCCCGAGCGCCAGGAAGATCGGACTCAGGATCATGATCCGGGTGAGTCGGATCGTCAGCTCCAGCTGGTCCCCGCTGAAGCCCGGCGCGATGACCCGGACGATCGCCGGAGCGGCCAGGAAGACGATCGTCCCAAGGACCGCGAGGCCGATGAGCAGCAGGTTGGCGACGGTGGACGCCACACGCCAGGCACGTGCGTGCTCATCCCTTGCGAAGAGCCCCGAGATGATCGGGATCAGCGCCGACTCGAGCGCACCGGCCGCGACCAGTTGGAACATGAAGTCGGGGATGCGAAATGCCGCATTGAAGGCGTCAAGGGTCGGGTCCGGGACATGGAAGGCGTTGACGATGACGACCGTGCGGACGTACCCGAGCAGGCGGGCTGCAAGGAATGCGGTCGAGACGATGAGTCCCGCCCGCGCGATGTGGCGTGCGCCCGTCACGGAAGCGGGTCGCGACGCGCCCTGGGGTGCGCCTCCCGGTAGGCGGTCCGCAGCCGCGTCGGCGAGACATGGGTATAGATCTGGGTGGTCGCGAGGCTCTCGTGGCCGAGCAGTTCCTGCACGACCCGCAGGTCCGCGCCGCCGTCCAGCAGGTGCGTCGCGAAGGAGTGGCGCAGGGTGTGCGGTGAGACACCATCGGGCAGACCTGCGAGACGCCGGATCCGGTCGAGCCGGTAGCGCAGACCGCGTACACCGAGCGGCTCCCCCTCGTGGTTCAGGAAGAGCTCGGTCGGGGGCGCGGTCTCGCGGTGTCTCCGTTCAAGGAGGACCGGTCGGGCGAGGTCCAGGTAGGCGCTCATCGACGCGCGGGCCGGCCCGCCCAGCAATCCCACGCGCTCCTTGCGTCCCTTGCCAAGGACACGGAGTTCGCCGCGCCGGAGGTCGAGCGCGCCGAGGGTCGCGGCGGCAAGCTCGCTGATACGCAGACCTGCCGCATACGCGGTCTCGACCAGTGCCGCATCACGTCGCGCGAGCGCGGCCGAGACGGCATGACGGTCCGCGCCGGGATCGCGGGTCGCATCGGCGATGGCTGCCTCCAGATCCGCCGCCACCACCGCGAGCATCGAACCCACCTCGTCGATGTCGAGCACACGCGGGAGACGCGACGGCAGGCGCGGCGTCGCGATGGCTCCCCAGGGATCGCCCGGGGCGAGGCCATCGCGCGCTGCCCAGCGATGGAATGAGCGGATCGCGGCGAGTCGTTGAGCCACGGATGAGCGGGCGCGGCCCGTACCGAGCTCCCCGAGATACGCCCGCAGGTCCGCGCGGCGCGGATCACGCCAGTCCGTGCCGCGCGCCTCGAGCCAGGCGAGATACGTGCCGATGGTCGTGGCGTAGGAGCGCTGGGTATGGAGCGACGCGTCGCGCGCGGCGAGGGTCCGAAGGAAGCGCTCCAGGGCCGGCGGGGTCGCAGGGTCGACGCCGACCCCGCTCACGCGGCCGGTTCGGCTGGTCGAGTGCGGCGGGTGGGGGTCCGTCCGATGCCTCGGGCGGCGGTGGGTCGCTTCTTGCCGCCACCCTTGGCGGAACCCCGTGTCGCAGCGCCCCGTGCCGCACCACGCGCCGGCCGCGCGAGGGCCTCGGGGTTCGCCGGCCCGCCGGCGTAGCGCTCGCCCGCCACGATGGCGTCCGGCGCCGCGTCGCTCGTCGATCCGCAGACCAGACAGATCGCGGCATCGCCCTTGCGCCCGAGCGGACCCGAGTCCGTGTCGTGCAGGCCGCCGAGCGGCTCGTCGTTGGTCGTGTAGTCGCAGCGCGGGTAGTTCGAGCATCCCCAGAAGACGTTCCCGGTGCGTCGGGCGCGACGTGGGACCAGGTGACCGTCGTGGTTCTTCGGGCACTCCGCCTCGAACGGGAGCGGGTCGGGCGGCGGCGGGCCGTCCTTCTTGATGAAGTCGCAGTCGGGATAGCGCGAGCAGCCAACGAACGGACCGAATCGGCCGCGCTTGCCCACGAGGGTCCCTTCGCCGCATTTCGGGCAGACCTCGCCCGTCCCTTCCTGGGGCGGCGGCTCGTCGCCGGGCAGCGGCCGGCTCTCCTTGTGCTCCGGGTACAGGGAGCAGGCGAGGAAGCGCCCGTTCCTGCCCAAACGGATCACCATCGGATGGCCGAGCGAGCAGACCTCGTCGGTCGCCTCTGTCGTGAAGTCGGCCCGCTTGAGTTCGCGCCGCTTCTCGGCGACCCGGTCGCGCAGAGGGCCGTAGAAGGCACGCAGCAACGGGACCCACGGCCGTTCGCCGCGGGCGATCTCGTCGAGCTCCTCCTCCATCCGGGCGGTGAAGGCCACGTCCACGTAGTCCCCGAAATGCTCGACGAGAAGGTCAGTGACGATCTCGGCGACGGGTTCGGGCCACAGCCGTCGCTCCTCGACGCGGACGTAGCCGCGGTCGACGATCGTGGAGATCGTGGCGGCATAGGTCGATGGCCGGCCGATGCCGTGCTCCTCGAGTGCCTTGATCAGGGTGGCTTCGGTGAAGCGCGGTGGCGGTTCGGTGAAGTGCTGGGTGGGCGTGACCTCGGCCACATCGGTCCGGTCGCCTTCGGCAAGGACCGGGAGTCGCGCGAGCTCGTCGCCATCCTCGTCGGCATCGTCGTCGCGACCCTCGGTGTAAACGCGCGAGAAGCCGTCGAACAGCACCTTCGTGGCGGATGCGCGCAGCTCGTACGGACCGTCGGCCAGCTCGATCGACGTGGTCTCGAGTTCCTTCGTCGCCATCTGCGACGCGAGCGCACGCTGCCAGATCAGGCGATAGAGGCGGAGCTCATCCGCCTTGAGATGCTTCGCCATCGAGTCCGGGTCGCGCCGGAAGCTCGTGGGGCGGATCGATTCGTGCGCCTCCTGGGCGCCCTTGGCCTTGGTCTTGTAGACGCGGCCCTTGGGCATGGTGTACGGGATGCCGTAGCGGTCGGCGATCACCTCGCGAGCCTCGCCCATCGCAACGCCGGCCATCGCGGTCGAATCGGTTCGCATGTACGTGATGAGGCCCTCGCCGACATCGACGCCTTCATAGAGCCGTTGGGCGATCGACATCGTGCGCTTTGGGCTGAAGCTCAGACGGCGGCTCGCCTCCTGCTGGAGGGTCGAGGTGGTGAAGGGCGGTGCCGGCGATCGCTTCTGCGTTCGCGTCCCGATCTTGCCGACCACCGGGTGGCTCCTGGCCAGGGCCTCGACGTGTCGTGTCGCGGTCTCGACATCGGAGACGTCGATCGCCTCGCCGTCGATCCGGATCAGCTCGGCCGCGAACCGCTCGCCCTTCGGGGCCTCGAGCAGCGCCTGGATCGTCCAGTATTCACGGGCGGTGAAGGCGCCGATCTCGCGCTCGCGCTCGACGACGAGACGGACGGCGACCGACTGCACCCGACCGGCCGACAGACCGCCCCGGACCTTGCGCGACAGGAGTGGGCTCAGCGTGTAGCCGACGAGACGATCGACGATGCGCCGCGTCTGCTGCGCGTCGACGAGGTTCTGGTCGATCTGGCGCGGGTGGGCGAAGGCCTCGCGGATGGCGGGCTCGGTGATCTCGCTGAAGGTCACCCGGAACGTCTTGTCCGCGGGGACGTGGGCCGCCTCGGCGACGTGCCAGGCGATGGCCTCTCCCTCGCGATCGAGGTCGGTGGCCAGGAAGATCATGTCGGCCCGCTTGGCCGCCTTCTCGATCTCCGAGACCTGCTTGCGACGGTCGTCCGAGATGACGTAGTCGGGTTCGAAATCATGGTCGACGTCCACCCCGAACTTGCCCTTGCCGGGGTTTTCGGGGAGATCGCGGACATGACCGTAGGACGCCAGGACCTTGTAGTCGGTCCCGAGATAGCGTTCGATCGTCTTCGCCTTGGCGGGCGATTCGACGATGACGAGGTTCTTTGACACGGCCGGGAGTGTAGCACCGGGTCCTGCACGGACCCTTTGGTGTCAGGCGTCGCGGATGCGTCGCAGGAAGTCCTCGTCGATCTCGAGGTCGTCCTCCGCGCCATCGTCGGGTCCGCCGGGCAACCCGACGCGCACGCCCGTGGGGACCGGCAGGGCGGTCTCACCGTCAGACGCGAGCGCCTTGTGCGGGATCTCCACGAACCGGATGTGGAGGTACGGGAAGAAGAAGACGTTGCGGATATCGTCGATGAAGACCGGGCGCTTGCCGTCAAGTGTCCGCAGGTTGGTGCAGCGCAGACCCTGGTCAAGGGACGAGGGGAGGTCGAACAGGTCAGCGACCATCGGCTGTTCGTTGTTGAGGTGGAGCACGACGTTGTTGATCACCGACCCATCATCGGTGCCTGCCTGCACACCCGATAGTCCGACGATGGACCCGTTGGGGAGGCGCCGATGGTCCGGGCTGCGCCTACGGGTGGTAGAAGTCGATGACCAGCCGGACGCGTCCGTGGGCGACCCAGACGCCGATCCCCACCCTGTCGTACATCGCGTTCATCAGGTTGACGTAGTGACCGCCGTTGGACGACTTCTCGGCCTGGAAGAACCGGTGCGCCCCGAGGACCGAGGCGCGCACGCTGTGGAGCGACTCGCACCCGATGTTCTCGGCCCAGCGATAGCTCATATAGCCCGCGTGGCGAAGCCGATCACCGGGGTTGCCACCGATGAAGTGGGAGCAATCGCCGCTGGTCGCGATCCTCTTGGCATACGGTCGGGTGACCTTGGTACTGATGCCCGCATCCAGCTTGAGCGGAGCGACATTCCGGCCACCCGGGCTGCTGCAGGCACCGCTCGACGTGACCCAGCCGCCGGTCCGGGTGCAGTTCATCAGGCCCAGGTAGTAGACCTCGACCGATCCCCAGCTGCCACCGCCGACTGCCCCACCGGACCCGCCGCCAGAGCCACCGCCACTCTTGACGACGGGCTTCTTGACCGTCGTGAACGTGCCATGGGCAGCCGTCGCCAATGCCATGCCGGTCTTGGTCTTGGCCTTCGTGGACACTGTCATGACGACCTTCACGCCGTTCGGCAGCGCCTTCGCGGGCTGGAACACCAGGACCGTGTCCTTCTCGGCGAACCGGACGGTCCCGGCCACGGCCTTGCCGCCGGCGGAGACCGACCAGGCCTTGCCCGTGCTGGTCCGATCCATCGACTGCGTGAAGCGGACCGACAAGGTGGCCCCGGTCGCGATCGCTGTCATGCCGTTGAACGGACGGAAGCGCACGACCGCGGGAGCCTTGGCCGTCGGGTGGGTCGTCGGCGGGGGCGTCCTTGTCGTGCTGGGTGTCGGCGTCGTGCTGGGCGTCGTCGTGGCGACGGTCCGGAACGTGGTCGTTACCGTCGGGACTGTCAGCCCATCGGCGTCATGCAGCCCATCGAGGGTGATCGTGTAGCTGGTGGCCGCGACGAGCGCGGTGGTCGGCACGAACCTGTAAGTCGTCACGCCGCCCGTCGTGCTTATACTCGCGACCGCGCCGTCCACGAGCGGAGTGATCCGGAACGCGGTCTCGAGGTCGGTCTGGTCCACGGGATGGTCGAGGCTGATGTCGAATGCCGTGTCGGGTGCCACCTGGTCGCCGACCAGCTTGCTGGCCGTGATCGATGCGGTGGTGGCGCCTCGGGTCAGGAAGGCGGCACGCGCCGGGGCGATCATCGGCGACCCATTCGCGGCGAGGGCGCCCGCGTCCACGGTGATGGTGTGATACGTGCCCGCGGGCCAATGGTCCCTCGGCGTGATCGTGAGCACCGACCCGCCGGCGTCCCAGCTGAGGTCGACCGCGACGGCTGGCTCGACCGAGAGCGCCGCCGCGACCGACGTCGCGTTCATCGGCGAAGAGAATTCGATCGTGACGGGGGCCAACAGGCCGCGATCCGTGGTGACGATCGTCCGGAAGTCGGCTTTGGTGAGGGGCACGTCGACACTCGGGGGGGTCGCGGCGACCGGCGTCGGTCGAGCCGCGGTGTAGGCGCCGATGCCGACGATGACGGCCAGTCCGATGAGCAGGCCCGCACGGGCCACGATCGAACGGCGGAGGGCGGAACTCGCGTAGACGACCGCGAGGACCGGCACGGCCAACATCGTGGTGGCCAACTTTCGCAATAGACGGCGCTCCAGGCTGGGGCCTCGTGGGGCATCCGTCTGACGCCCTTCGGTCGCGTTTGGGGACGCGAGGCGAGGTCAGCGTAGCATCGGTCTCCGAGTCGGGCAACCGTGACCAACGACCCTCATCGGCTCTGTGCCGCAGCCGTGGGGCCCGGATCGCGTCGTCGTCGCGGGCTGGCGGCCGCCAGCGAACCCGCCGGACGGAAGCGTCCGTAGACCCCCACGGCCAGACCGCGCCGCTCGAGCAGGGTCAGCGTCGCAAGCACGGAGGCGACCGTCAGGCCGGTCACCGCGACCAGTGCATCGACGGTCACGTGACCGTCGACAAGTGCCTCGCCGACACGCGCGGCCGTACCCCCAAGCTCGGTCAGTGTCGCATCCGCGAGACCTGCACCGCGGCGTCGCGTCGACGGCCGGACGAGCCCGAGGTCCTCGATGAGGTGCGGGACGCCGGCCACGATCCGTGCTTCGCCACCGGCTTCGCGCAGGAACGCCAGGCAGCCCTCGGTGGCGGGGTCGTCGATCGGGCCTGGTACCAGAAAGCAGCCGCGACCCTGCTCGATCGCCCACGACGCTGTCACGAGCGCGCCACTCCGGGCCGGTGCCTCCACGACCACCGTGGCGTCGGCAAGGCCACTGATGATCCGGTTGCGCCGCGGGAAGCTCCACGCCGTGGGCGAGACATCCGGGGCCGTCTCCGACACGACCGAGCCACCGCCCGCGACGATCGCCTCGGCAAGACGGTCGTGGGCGCGGGGATAGAGCCTGGCGTGGCCACCGCCGATCACCGCCACGGTTCGCCCGCCCGCGGCAAGTGTCGCTGCATGTGCTGCGCCATCGATGCCGATCGCCAGTCCCGAGACCACGGTGGCGTCGGCGGCCGTCAATGCCGCCGCGATCCGCGATGCGAGGCCACGGCCGGCGATCGTGGCGCGGCGCGTCCCGACGACCGCGACTGCGTGCTCGGCGTCCATCGTGGCCGCATCGCCCAGAACGAACAGGAGGTGCGGCGGGAAGGCGATCGACGCCAGCCGGAAGGGATAGGCCGGATCGTCGACGGTGATCACCCGAAGCCCGAGTTCCCGGATCCGGCCGATCGCCCGGGGAGCGTCAAGGGCGGCATCCGCGATCGCCTTGGTCACGGCCGTGTCCAGGACCCGCGTGCGACCCTCGCCTGCATCGACGTCGGTCGTCGCGGCTGCAAGACGCTCCGGCCCGCCGGGCTGGGTCGCCACGCGCAGGATCTCCTCGCCGCTGCCGAACGCCCGCAGCAGGGTCGCGAACCCGACGGGGCCAAGGCCGAGGACACCAGCCAGCACCGCCCACGCGTCGCGTTCCGGATCGGCCAGATCGGTCGAAACATCGGCCGTCGCGGCCTCCCACGCGATCCCGCCAGCATCTGCGCCGTCACCGGACTCCGGACGCGCTCCCACGCCAAGCACCTAGACGGCCAGTGCCCGGGCGCGCCGGGCGTCCGGCGATCGATACCAGGCGGCTTCATCGAGATGCGCCGCCTCGACGCGCTCCGCACCATCGAGGTCGGCGATGGTTCGTGCAACGCGCATGATCCGCTCGGTGCCGCGCCCGCTCGCAAGCTCGAGTTCGGCCAGCTCGATCAGTCGACCCTGGGCATCGCCGGTCAGTCGGCAGGTCTCGCGGAGCTCGCGCCCCACGAGGCGGCCGTTGAGGATCGGCTCCGGCCGCCGGGACGTTCGTTCGAGCGCGATCCGACGACCGGCGGCGATCCGCGCCGCGACGACCGACGACGTCTCCGGCTCGGTGCGGTCCACGATCGCCGCGGCCGGCACGCGCGGCATCGACAGCCACAGGTCGATGCGGTCGCGCAGCGGCCCCGACACGCGATGGTTGTACCGCTCCGGGACGCCGTGCAGACAAGTGCACCCGCGGTCCGACGACCCGGCGAACCCGCAGGGGCACGGGTTCATGGCCGCGATGAGCTGGAACCGGGCCGGGAACGTCGTCGATCGGCCGGCCCGCGCGATCGCGACGCGCCCCTCCTCCAGCGGCTGGCGCAGCGCCTCGAGGACGTCGCGCGAGAACTCCGGGAGTTCATCAAGGAAGAGCACGCCCCGATGGGAACGGGTGATCTCGCCGGGCGACAGCCGCGGACCGCCGCCGACCATCGCCGCGTACGAGCACGTGTGGTGCGGCATCCGGAACGGCGGCCGGCGGCGCAGCTCCGTCAGCGGACCCTCGCCGGCTGCCGAGGCGACCACGGTGACGGCGAGCGCGTCGCGGTCGTCGAGGGGCGGCAGGAGTCCCGGGACGGTCCGTGCCAGCAGCGTCTTCCCGGATCCGGGCGGTCCGATCAGCAGCATCCCGTGCCCGCCCGTGAGCGCCACTTCGAGCGCGCGCCGTGCCTGGGCCTGGCCGCGGACTTCCGAGAGATCCGGATACGGCACGGCTCCGGCCGGGTCGATCACCGGTTCGTCGGCGAGGGGCTGGACCCATGACGTCGTGCCCAGGCCCACGCGCGGGGGTGGCGTGACCCGGCGACGGGATCGGGTCGACCGGATCGCGTCCACCGCATCGTCGATGGTGTCGAGCGGGATCACCTCGACCCCGACCACGAGCCGTGCCTCCGCGGCCGCGCTTCGGGCGACCGCCACGCGCTGGTATCCGCGGCGAGCGAGGGCGGCGACCATCGGGAGGATGCCCGGGACCGACTGGACATCGCCGCTCAGCGACAGCTCCCCGATCAGGGCGATCCGACGTGGTCCCGGCCGGACCTGCTCCGATCCCAGAAGGATCCCGATCGCCATCGCCAGATCGAGCGATCCCCCGCCCTTGCGGACGTCGGCGGGTGCGAGATTGACCGTGATCCGCCGCGGAGGATGGACATACCCGGAATTTCGAAGCGCGCCGCGGATCCGCTCGCGCGCCTCCTGGAGCGCGGCATCCGCCAGACCCACGATCGTGAAGCCCGGGAGACCCGGCGCGACATCCACCTCGACACGGATCGCGCGACCGTCGAGGCCGACGAGGGTCGCGGAGGGAACGATGGCCAACACGGCGCCACCTTACGAAGCAGCGCTCACCTGGGGCTCATCGGCCGATCACCGGCCGCTCATCGACGGCGGCGCAGCCCGTGTCAGGTTCGGGCGGGGATCGCCTTGGCTTCGGCCGCGGCCGGCTTGTCGACTGCCCGGGCGAATTGGAGCAGCGAGCTGCCGAGCGCCGAGTCCGCCTTCATGAACATGAACGGTGCCCCGGAGTTGAGAGCGCTGATCGCGCCGCGGTATTCGTTGACCACCTGGTAGTCGATGGTCCGTCGCAGGGCTCCCTCAGCGTTCTTTACGTTGATGCCCGTGAATGCGTTCGAACGGTTGAGGACCAGCTGGACCTTGGACTTCGGATATCCAAGGTGGTCGACGGTCTCGAGGATGAGGCGAACGTTCTTCAGGCAGGACAGGTCCGCGGTCATGACCACGAAGATCGTCTCCGCGGACTCGAACACACCCAGGTTCACGTCGTCGAGCCGCTTGTCGATGTCGACGACGATGTAATCGTGGGAGGCCTGCAGGTGCTCGATGATCATCGGCAGGTGTTCGGGCCGGACCAGTTCCGCGGTCTCGGGCGACGGCGGCGCGAGCAGGAGGTCGATCCCCGAGTCGTGCTTGACCAGCACCGAGCGGACGATGTCGGCATCGAGCGAGGTGGCGGTGACCGCATCGACGATGCTCTTGCGGTCCAGCCCGAGGTCCAGGAAGACCCGGTGGTCGCCGAACTGGAGATTGCCGTCGACCAGGCAGACCTTGCGACCAAGCTCGCGGTGCAGGGCGATGGCCGCATTGATCGCGATCGTAGTGGTGCCCACGCCGCCCTTCGCCCCGTAGAACGCAAGGACGCGTCCGAGCGGCGGACGCGAGAGCATCACGTCCCGCGGTGCGAATCGAGCGAGCAGGCTCTTGATGCGGGCGAGCAGCTCTGCCGGGTGGAACGGCTTGATCAGATAGTCGTCGGCGCCGGCCTTGAGGCCACGAACCTTCTGCTCGACCTCGCGCTCGGCGGTCAGCATGATGATCGGGACGTGGGCGCTGGTGCCCTCCTCGGCCCTGATCTTCGTGGCGACCTGATACCCGTCGAGCTTCGGCAGCATGACGTCGAGGAGGATCAGGTCCGGTTCTTCCGCACCCCACAGGCGGAATCCCTCAGCGCCATCGGCCGCGACGATGACCTCATACCCTTCCTGCTTCAGGGTGTACTGAAGCAGACGCTGGACGTTCTGATCGTCGTCGACGATCAAGATCTTGGCCGCCATCGGTCCTCCGCGCGCGATCGTGGGACATGAGCATGCCGGCAACTGGGGCCCGGGCACCGATTATAGGGCGGCGGGTCCTGCCTGCACTCCCCCCGAATGGACTAGTCCTTCGAACGCCAGTCGGCTCCACGTCTCGAGGCGATCGACGACGGCTTCGACCTCGTCCCGGGTCGCGAACGAGCCCTCGAGCTTCGACGTCTCGCGGATCGCGACAGAACGTCCTCCGGCATCGGCCAGGTAGACCGCCCCGAGGTGGACGGCGCCAACCTCGGTCGTGTCGTCGTTCAGGAGTGCCACGAGCTGGAAGGCAGGTTCGAAGTCCGCATCCAGCTCCTCCCCCCATTCGCGGCGCAATCCCCCGAGCAGTCCGCCGTCGCCCGGGTTCAGGTGACCGCCGACGCCGATCGAGTAGCGGTCGTGCAGCCGGGCGTCTGTCCCGCCACGGGTCCGTCGCATCAGGAAGATCCGCTCGCCGTCGCGCAGGACGAGATACGGGATGACCTGCTTGAACGACGGATCGGTCTCCATCACATCGCGCGGCTCGAACCGACCGTGGGCCGCCACGATCCCTTCGAACGCCGCCAGCCCATCCGTCCGGAGGCCATACCAGTCCGCGTGACCCGGGAGCGCCGCCCGCGGGACGACGAGGACCTGCTCAGCCACCGGTCTCGCGCTCGAGCCGACCCCGGGCCGCCTGGAACCGGGCCGCCAGCGCCGCTCGGTCGGGCTCGCCGCCGCCGTCGAGATCCGTCAGCCAGCTGTCGAGGACATCCTGGAACCGGCGGATGCGGGCCGCGATCGCCGGCGCATTCGTGGCGGCGATGCCGGCCCCCATCGCGACGTCGCCGCGGGCCAGCCGGGTCATGTCGCGCCAGCCGGTGGCCGCGAGGACGGACGTCTCCGGCCAATCCGCGGCGCCGGCGACGGTCTCCGCGAGGGCCGCAGCCAGGACGAGCGGCAGGTGACTGATCCCGGCGACCGCGGCATCGTGGGCGTCGGCGGCCATCCGGTGCGGGACCGCACCCACGGCCCGGGCGAGGTCCTCGATGGCTTCCACGTCACCGGAACCGGCCGAGCGACCGGGCACCACCACCCATGGTCGACCCTGGAACAGGTCCGCCGCGGACGCCGCGTAGCCGGTCGTCTCGGAACCGGCCATCGGGTGCCCACCGACGAATGGAAGGTCGAGTTCATTGGCGAGCTGGACGATCGCGGTCTTCGTGCTGGCCACGTCGGTGATGGTGGCGTCCGACCGGCGGGCCGCGGCCCACGGGCCGGCCAGGCCGCGCAGCAGATCCAGGCAGTCGGTAGGCGGCGCGGCCAGGACGATCAGCTCGGCCTGGGCGATCGCCTCGGTCGGGGATGTCGCCACGCTGTCGATGACGCCGCCGGCCAGCGCCTGTGCCGGGCCACGGCCCGAGGGCGACCATGCCGTGACCTGCCAGGTCCCGCCGGGCACCAGGTAGAGGGCGCGCGCGAGGGAACCGCCCATCAAGCCGAACCCGAGGATCGCGATCTTCATCTCAGGACGGCATGCCAGGGTGCGCCCTGGCGGTCAATCGACCCAGCCGGGGTTCCCGCTGCCGGATGAGCCGCTTGAACCGCCGCGTCGTCGACGACCCCGTCGCTCGCTCGCCCGGCGCTCCCCTTCGCCCGTCGGGGGACCAGGGTCGTCGGGCGGGTTCTGCCGTCGGCTGAGCTGGCGCCGCTCACGGTCACGCCGCTCGTTGTCGAGCAGGGCACCGCAACGTGGGCAGCGGCGTTCCTCTGCGAAGAGCGACTCCAGCGGGGAGACGGTGTAGATCTGGCGGCCGCAGGCGCGACACGCGAGTCGTGGCATCTAGACCCTCGGCAGGGCGGCGAGGGCCTCGCGGACCCTCTCCACCGGATATTCGTAGTCCTCAAGATCGCCCGAGAGATAGCGCTCATACGAGGCCAGGTCGAAGTGACCGTGCCCGCACAGGTTGAACAGGATGACCTTGGCCTCGCCGGCCTCGCGGGCGGCCAGTGCTTCGTCGATGGCGACGCGGATGGCGTGGGTCGGTTCAGGTGCCGGCAGGATCCCCTCGGCACGGGCGAAACGGACCCCGGCCTCGAAGCTGGAGCGCTGGTGCACGCTCCGTGCCTCGATATAGCCGTGCTCCTTGAGCAGGCTGACCAGCGGCGCCATGCCGTGGTAGCGAAGACCGCCGGCGTGGATCGGCTCCGGGATGAAGTCCGAGCCCAGGGTATGCATCTTCACGATCGGCGCCATCTTGCCGGTATCGCCGAAGTCGTAGGCGTAGATCCCGCGGGTGAGGCTCGGCGCGGCCTCTGGCTCGGCGGCGATCACGCGGTATTTCGTCCCATCGCGGAAGTTGTGGCCGAGGAACGGGAAGGTGAGTCCGGCAAAGTTCGAGCCGCCGCCTGCGCACGCGATGATCGTGTCCGGCGCCTCGCCGGCCATCCCCATCTGCTCGATCGCCTCCTGCCCGATGACCGTCTGGTGGAGCAGGACATGATTGAGCACCGACCCTAGCGCGTATTTGGTGTCGTCGCGCGTGGCCGCATCCTCGACGGCCTCGCTGATGGCCATCCCGAGGCTGCCCGGGCTGTCCGGCGTCTCCGACAGGACCTTCCGCCCGTAGGTGGTGGTCAGCGACGGGCTGGCGACCACCTCGGCGCCGTAGGTCTCCATGAGGATCCGCCGGTAGGGCTTCTGGTCGTAGCTGGCGCGGACCATGTAGACCTTGACCTCGAGGCCGAAGAGGGCGCCCGCGAACGCCATGGCGCTCCCCCACTGCCCGGCCCCCGTCTCGGTCGCGATCCGCTTGACGCCTTCCTGCTGGTTGTAGAAGGCCTGCGGGATGGCCGTGTTGGGCTTGTGGCTGCCGGCCGGGCTGACGCCCTCGTACTTGTAGTAGATATGCGCCGGCGTATCGAGGGCCTTCTCGAGGCGATGGGCCCGGTAGAGCGGGCTGGGCCGGTAGAGCCGGTAGGCGTCGCGAACGGCGTCCGGGATCTCGATCTCGCGCTCCTGCGAGACCTCCTGGCCGATCACCGCCATCGGGAAGAGCGGTGCGAGATCGGTCGGGCCGAGCGGCTGCATCGTGGCGGGGTGCAGCGGCGGCGACATCGGGACGGGAAGGTCGGCGGCGATGTTGTACCAGGTGCGGGGGATCCGGGACTCGTCGAGCACGAACTTGGTCTGTTTCGGATCCGCTGACGCCATGTGACCCTCCTCACCCGGGCGACGCGCGACCTCTGCGCCTACCATCGACCCCGGGACGCGAGCCTAGCCCGTGGGGGAGATCGGTGCAACCGATGGTTCGGACGAGCGGCGCGTCTGCGCCACGGCCCCGGTCACCGACCGAGGTCGATCACCTCCAGCGGTTCGTAGCGCGCCGGTCCCCCGCCGGTCAGGCTTTCGAACAGGGCGATCCGCTCGACCCGGGCACGGACCCGCAGCTCGCGGGCATGCTCGATCAGCCGGGCGGCGATCCGTCCGCCGGCCGGGACGCCATCGGAGCGGGCCAGCGTCAGATGCGGCTGGAACGGCCGGATCTCGAACGCCCAGCCGTTGGCATCGAGGGCCAGGTCGACCGCGCGCGCCAGATCGGCCAGGTGATCGGCACCCTCGCCGATGGCGAGCCACAGGGCTCGTGGTCGCTCGACCGACGGGAAGGCACCGCCGCCGCCGATGACGATGTCGAAGGGCTCGCTCCCGGCAGCGGCGGTCCGAGTCGCCTCGAGCGCAGGTGCGACCCGGTCCTCGAGGGTGGGGCCGATGAACCGGAGCGTCAGGTGCAGACCGTCAAGGCGGACCCAGCGGACATCCCGACCGCCACCGGGGACACCCTCGGCACGGATGGTCTCGACCACGGCTGCCACGGTCTCCACGGCTTCCTCGGGTAGCGGGACCGCGACGAAGATCCGCCGGCCGGGCAGATCGGCGCCGGGCCAGGTACGTCGCCGAGGACCGCTCATCGAGCCGGGGCGCCCGTCTCCCGGTGCCACAGCTCGCGATCGGCACGCAGGACCTCGAGCGCGCGGTCGCGCTCACGCCAGCCGAGCACGTCCACCGTTTTGTCCTCGAGCGCCTTGTACGTCTCGAAGAAATGCTCGATCTCCACCAGGCGGTGAGGTCGTACCTGCTCAAGCCGTTCGATGTGCTGCTGGTGGGCATCGCCGAGCGCGACACACAGGACCTTGAAATCGAAACCCTTCTCGTCGCGCATCTCGAGGCCGCCGATCGGCCGCGCCCAGACATGGCAGCCGGTGAATGTGGGCTCGTCGATGATCAGGAGCGCGTCCGTGTGGTCGCCGTCACCGGCGCGCGTCCCCTCGATGAAGCCGTAGTCGAAGTTGTAGAAGACGGCACTGGACAGGACCCGATCGAGTCGAAAGACCTTGGCTTCCTCGTCGTACTCGTACTTGTTGCGGGATCCCCGTGGGATCTCCACGACGATCTCGACGACATCGGGGAACGGCGCTGGGGAGCGAGTCATGGCGCGAACGATACCCGGGACGCGACGAGCGCGCGGCGGGTCACCGGGTTCCAGGCGGCCCGTACCCGCATGGCTCGGATCGACCCGCCGGCTCACGGAGCGAGCCTGCGGACGACGCCGCGAACCGGTCGATCGCGAACCGGACGACGCCGCGAACCGGTCGATCGCGAACCGGTCGATCGCGAACCGGTCGACGCCGCGAACCGGTCGATCGCGAACCTGTCGATCGCATCAAATGTGCATGGCACGCACCTTGAACTCGGTCTGCCGGCCAACGACATCGATCCGGGACGCGGGTGATGCACGGCCCCGCACGATCCGGCATCAAACGGCCAGGATTCGCGGCGATTCGCGGCGATTCGGGCCTGCTGCGGGCCGAGGTCATGCCGAAGGTGCACCTGGTGCACATCCGATGAGATGGCAGGGGCAGCCGCGTGCGGCCTGCCGCCACTCAGCCGCGTCCGGGGCGTCAGGCCGCGCCCGGGGCGTCGCTGCCGCCGCCGCCGCCCGCCCGCCCCCTCCGGCCCAAACACAGTAGTTGTAGAGGCGTTCCTCGATGAGCTTCTCGACGACGGTCCGGCCGTTCGGGTCGAAACACGAGTACTCGAAATGCTTCTCGAATTCGAGGTCCACGTTGTCCTGCCCGCCGCGGTTCTTCTCGACCGAGACGATGACCCAGTCGCGGAACCGCTGAGCCTGGTACGGGTTGAACTCGATGTTGACCTTGGCCACGATGTGGTACTTCTCGTTGAGGATCAGGATGATGTCCGCCTCGTAGTTGATGGCGGAGCTGCCGCGCAGGTGGAAGTTGCGAAGGCGCGACGCCTTGAGCCCTTCCTTGTCGGCCGCGACGATGGTGACCATCGGCACGTCCTCGGCCAGCGCGATGTCCTTGAGGCCGTTGACGATGTAGGTGACCTTCTCGGTCTCGTTCTCGGGCTCCGGGATCTGCGGGACCTTCTGGAGGTAGTCCACGAACACGACGAGACGCCGGTCGCCGGAGATCTCGCGGTGCTGCTGGACGAGGGTCCGGATGTTGTCGATGGTGCTTGCCGTCTGCGAGCCCCGGAGGAGGTAGAGGTTCTGCCCGTAGCGGGCGATCCGGTCCAGCGAGGGTCGAAGGCGCGGGTTGTTCGCGAGCTGGGCGCCGGTCGAGCCCTCGGCCATCCACGTGCCGAGGATCTCCTTGCGGACGTCGACGATCTTGATCGCTCCGGTCTTGTGCGGGAGGTGGGCCAGCGCCGACTCCATCGCGATCATCCGGTTGAGCAGGTACGGCTCGTCATGCTCGAAGCAGAGGTAGAGCACATTGGCCTGGCCACCCGAGGCGATGTTGCGCGCCATCTGGAGGGCCATGGTCGTCTTGCCGGTGCCTTGCGCGCCGCCGATCATCAGCAGCTCGCCGGCGCGCAGTCCGCCGCCGATGGTCTTGTCGAGCGGGGTGAACCCGAGCGGGACGGGCTGGTATTCGGCGACGTTGCCGCTGACGACCTTTTCGTTCAGGTCCACCAGGACATCGAGGGCGGACCGCGGCGCCATGCTGCCATTCGCGGTGTCCAGGCGCCAGCTCGCTGCCGGGGTGGACTCGGTCGTTGGTTCAGTCGTCTCGGTGCTCAACGCGGTCAGGACCTCGTGGGGTGGTGCAGTGGCGCACAGGGTAGCACCGAGACCCGCCGGATTCACCCACCCGGACCCCCCAATTCCGCACAGGGAAGCGCGTCACGTCTCGCGACCCGGCCCGGGATCAGTGGGGCAGATCGGCCAACTCGTGGAAGAGCCGGACGACTGTTCGCATCGCCGTCTCGTAGTTGTGCAGGTCCATCCACTCGTTCGGCGCGTGGGCGTTGTCGTTCGGCTGGACGAAACCCAGCAGGACCACGGGCAGGCCGAGGATGGACTCGAAGGAGGCGGTCAGCGGGATGCTGCCTCCCTCCCGGATGAAGACCGGGGGCCGTCCGAAGGTCGCCTCAAGGGCCCGGCTCGCCGCGAGCGCCGCAGGATGGTCGATCGGGGTCACGCTCGCACGGCCGCCACCGAGCGACGTGACGCTCGTGGTCACGCCGGGCGACGCGATGGCCTCGACGAACGCCTTGAACCGTTCGAAGATCGCGTCCGGATCCTGGTCAGGGACCAGCCGGCAGCTGACCTTGGCATGGGCGTGCGCCGGGATGATCGTCTTGGCGCCATCGCCGGTGAACCCGCCCCAGATGCCATTGACGTCCATCGTTGGGCGCGTCGCGCGTCGCTCCAGGGTGGTGTAGCCGACCTCACCGACAAGGGCCGGGAGGCCGAGCTCCTTGAGGTAGAGCGCTTCGTCGAACGGGAGCGCCGCGAGCGCAGCCTGCTCCGCCTCCGTGAGCTCGATGACCTCGTCGTAGAAGCCAGGGATCAGGACACGGCCGTCTGGCCCCTTCAGAGCGGCGATGATGCGAGCCAGCGCGACCGCCGGGTTCTCGACCACGCCACCGAACCCGCCGGAATGGAGATCCACCGCCGTCCCGACGACATCGATCTGGGCGTACATGAGGCCGCGCAGGCTGGCCGTGATCGCCGGGATATTGCCCTCGAAGAACCCGGAATCGCTGATGACCGCCATGTCGGAGACCAATCGATCCTTGTTGGCCTCCAGCCAGCGGTCGAGGTGGATCGAGCTCGATTCCTCCTCCCCCTCGAAGACGTACCGGACATTGACCGGGAGACCACCTTGGGTGGCCAGGGTGGCGGCCGCGGCCATCACATGCAGGTGGATCTGGCCCTTGTCGTCGGCGCTCCCGCGGGCGAGCATGCGGTCGCCGACGATCACCGGCTCGAACGGCGGCGATGTCCACAGGTCCAGCGGGTCGACCGGCTGCACGTCGTAGTGGCCGTAGATGAGGACGGTCGGAGCGCCGTCGGCATGAAGCCAGTCGCCATAGACCACCGGATGGCCGCCGGTCTCGGCGACCTCCACATGCTCGATGCCGGCTATCCGCATCGTGTCGGCGAGCCACTCGGCAGCGCGACGACAGTCGGGGGCGTGGGCCGGGATGCCCGAGATGCTCGGGATCCGCAGGAAGTCCTGGTAGGAGGCGATCCGCGCGTCGTGGGTCGCGACGAGATAGGCCTCGGTCTCGGGGGCGATGGCGGTCTGATCAGGCATCGGCCGAGTCTATCGCCGTCCTGCCGCGGGCGTGGCGCGAGGCCGTGCTGGTTCAGAGTGGGTCGAGCGGGTCGGCACGTGCCGCCGGCCGGGACCTGACGACGTGCGGGCCGTCGAGGTGGCCCGCAGTTCCCGCAGGACGAGAGGCCGTGCCAACCCGCCCATTCCGCGAGAATCCGGGGCGCGTGGGGCGGCGACCGGGGTCGTCAGGTCCCATGGCACGGCACGGCCTGGCTTTTAGGGTCGGCGCACGGGCACGGCACGGCACGGCACGGCACGGCACGGCACGGGTCTGCTAGACGCGGCGTGGCTTCGGCAAGCGATAAGCGCTAGCGAAGGGACGCCTGCCAACCTCGCTTCATGTCTGAGTCACACGTGTCCCGTGCCGGCCGACGAGCCACTGCGACGTTGGTCGATGTCGGCCGGGAGATCCGGGTGGCCCGTCAGTCAGCTG
>JBBQLI010000053.1:0-22494 GCA_038327765.1 Candidatus Limnocylindrales bacterium
TGCGACGCCGCGGACCATGCGAGCAACCACCGGCGCCGAGCGATCGATGAATCACGAAGCCCGGGCCCCTCACGGGACCCGGGCTTCGATGCGTGAGCGGAAAACGGCGGGAGGCCTAGACCTCCTTGAACTCGCCCTCGACGGTCTCCTCGCCAGCAGGACCGGTGCCGCCCGCCGAACCGTCGGCGGGACCGCCGGCACCACCCTCGGATCCGTCAGCCGGACCTGCGCCGCCGTCGCCGGCGCCGCTGGCCGCAGCCTGGTAGGCCGCGGTCGAGATCCGCTGGAGCGTCTCCGCGAGGGACGACATCTGGCTCTTGATGGCATCGGCATCGGCGCCCTTGAGCGCCTCCCGCAGACCAGCCACCTTGTTCTCGGTCTCGAGCTTGTCTTCGGAGGCCACCTTGTCGCCAAGGTCCTTGATGACGCGTTCGGCCTGGAAGGAGAGTGCCTCCGCTTCGTTGCGAAGCTCGACCTCCTCGCGCCGCTTCTTGTCCTCGTCGGCATGTTCCTTGGCGTCGCGGACCATCTGGTCGACGGCGCTCTTGTCGAGCATCGATGACGCGGTGATCCGGACCTGCTGTTCCTTGCCGGTCGCCCGGTCCTTGGCCTTCACGTCGAGGATGCCGTTGGCATCGATATCGAACGTGACCTCGACCTGCGGCACGCCACGCGGAGCCGGCGGGATCCCGTCGAGGATGAATCGACCCAGCGTCTTGTTGTCGGCGGCGAAGTCACGCTCGCCCTGGAGGACGTGGATCTCGACCTGCGACTGCGAGTCGCTTGCGGTCGAGAACACCTGCGACTTCGAGGTCGGGATGGTGGTGTTGCGCTCGATGAGCTTGGTCATGACGCCGCCGAGGGTCTCGATGCCCAGCGACAGCGGCGTGACGTCGAGGAGCAGGACGTCCTTGACGTCACCAGCCAGGACACCGGCCTGGATCGCGGCGCCGATGGCGACGACCTCGTCCGGGTTGACGCCCTTGTGCGGCTCCTTGCCACCGAACATGGCCTTGACGGCTTCGACGACCGCGGGCATCCGGGTCATGCCACCGACGAGGATGACCTCGTCGATCTCCGACGGCTTCAGCCCGGCATCCTTGAGCGCCGCGACGACCGGTCCGGTCGTCTTCTTGACCAGGTCGGCGACGAGGTCGTCGAGCTTGGCCCGCGTCAGGGTCACGACCAGGTGCTTCGGCCCGGTCGCGTCGGCCGTGATGTACGGCAGGTTGATCTCGGTGGTCGTCGTGGACGACAGCTCGATCTTGGCCTTCTCGGCCGCTTCCTTGAGGCGCTGCAGGGCCTGCTGGTCCTTGGCCAGGTCGATCCCCTCGGCCTTCTTGAACTCGGCCAGCAGCCAGTCGATGATGCGCTGGTCGAAGTCGTCGCCGCCGAGGTGCGTGTCACCGTTGGTGGCCTTGACCTCGAAGACGCCCTCGCCCAGCTCCAGGATGGAGATATCGAACGTGCCGCCGCCCAGGTCGTAGACCGCGATCTTCTCGTCGCCCTTCTTGTCCAGGCCATAGGCCAGCGCGGACGCGGTGGGCTCGTTGATGATCCGCTTGACGTCGAGACCCGCGATGCGACCGGCGTCCTTGGTGGCCTGGCGCTGCGTGTCGTCGAAGTAGGCGGGGACGGTGATGACCGCCTCGGTGATCTTCTCGCCGAGATAGGCCTCCGCATCCGTCTTCAGCTTCTGGAGGATCATCGCGCTGATCTCCGGCGGCGTGTACGTCTTGCCGTCGGCGAGCTTCACGGCCACGCCGTCGCTCTTCCCGTCCTTCTGGACGGTGTAGGGCACGAACGCGGTGCTGCGCTTGACCTCCGAGTCGTCCCAGCGACGACCCATGAAGCGCTTGATCGAATAGACGGTGTTGGTGGGGTTGGTGACGGCCTGGCGCTTGGCCAGCTGGCCGACGAGACGCTCGCCGGTCTTGGTGAAGGCCACCACCGACGGGACCGTCCGGCCGCCTTCGGCCGATGCGATGACGGTGGGCTCGCCGCCCTCCATGACGGCGACGACCGAGTTGGTCGTGCCGAGGTCGATGCCGATGATCTTTCCCATGTGTGCTGCTGCTCCTTGGATGGTTCCGCTGGTTCGGGTGGTGGTGTCAGTCGTTGGTGGTGATGGGGCCGGCGACGGCCACGAGGGCCGGCCTGAGGACGCGGTCGCGGAGGCGATAGCCCCGGCGGACTTCCTCGACGATCTCGCCTTCCGGCCGTCCGGTGCCGGGCACGTTGGCGATGGCCTCGTGCTCGCGCGGGTCGAACGGTCGACCGGGGGTGGCGTCGATCGAGCCGACCCCCTCCGAATCGAGCAGCGTCCGCAACTTGCGATCGATCGCCGAGATGCCCTCGAACCATGGGTCGGTCGCGATCGAGGCCGGTCGGGCGTCGATGGCCAGATCGAAGTCGTCGGCGACGGTCAGGACCTTGCGGAGGAGATCCTCCGCGGCCAGACCAAGGTCGCGCACGCGCTCCTCGCTGGTGCGACGCTTGAAGTTGAGGAACTCGGCGCGTTCACGCTGGAGCGCGGCGAGATAGCTCTCGGCGTCCTTGCGGGCATCCTCGAGCTGGGTGCCGAGCGCCTCGATCTGGGCGAGGAGCGTCGCCGGCGAGATGTCGATGTCGTCGACGCGTTGCTGGGCGCGGGTGCGTCGGTCAGGCATAGAGGTGATCCACCAGTTCATTCATGAGGCCGGACACGAACCGGACCGTGCCGATCGCCTGGGAGTAGCCCATGCGCGTCGGCCCGAGGACACCGACGACGCCCACGGCACGACCCGGTCGGCCGTACGGCGCCAGGACCAGCGAGACGTCCTGCATCTCGAGCGGCAGGTTCTCGTGACCGATGATCACCCTGATCCGGCCCGCCTCGGACACGTCGCCAAGGAGTGCGCCCAGGTAGGCCCGGTTCTCGAGTGCCGAAAAGACGCGCCGGAGCTTGTCGCTCTGGGCGAACTCGGGCGCATCCATGACGTTGAGGAGCCCGTCGCTGAAGACCTCTTCGATCGCCTCCGCGTCGTAATCGCGGACGATCCGGACGATCCGCTCACCGACGCGCGCGGCGAGGGCCTGGACGCGGTCGTCCCTGCGCAGCCGGGCAAGGACAGCCTCGGCACCCTTGGCGGTCTGGCCGGCAAGGCGCTCGTTGAGGATCCCTGCCACGGCATCCAGGGTCGGCTGATCCACGGTGTCGCTCTCGGTCAGGGTGACCAGGGCCTGCTTGATGGCCCCTTCGCGCAGGACGAGGATCAGGCTGGCCAGTCGACCATTGATGCTGACGAGGTCGACCCGGCGGACATGGGCGTCGCGTGGCTTGGCCGGTGTGGCCAATCCCGCGGACCGGGTGATGCTGGCAAGGGTGGTGGCCGCGAGACGGAACCAGTGCTCACTGGCGAACTCGACCTGGCCGAACTGGTGGCGGATCATCAGCTGCTCCACGGCGGGGAGCGGGACGGTGTCGCCGATGGACTCCACGTAGAAGCGATAGCCCTGATCGGTGGGCACGCGACCAGCGGATGTGTGGGGGTGCGACAGCAGACCGGCCGCCTCGAGCTCCGCGAGGATGCTGCGGACGGTGGCGCTGGACACGCCGAGGCCGTAGCGCTCGACGAGCGCAAGGCTGCCTACCGGGATGGCGGTAGAGACGTATTCCTCGATGACGGCCCGAAGGATCGCCTGGGAGCGGTGGTCCAGGGGGCCGAGGGGGCGGATTCGACGCGCCATATTCGGGCTCCCGACTCGGTTAGCACTCTACAGGTGAGAGTGCTAACGGTTCGACGGCATCGTAGCAGTGCCGGGGAGGGAGTGTCAACGGTCGCCCCGGGTCAGATGAGGCGGGCGAACAGCTCGTTCGAAAGCAGCCGGCCCCGCGTCGTCAGCACGATGCGGTCGGCGGGCGTGACATCGACGAGTTCGGCTGCGAGCGCCCACCCGAAGACATCGGCGAGCGGCGGCTCGTTGGCCGCGGCGACGGGGATCCCCTCGTCCGTCCGCAGACCAAGGATGACGGCCTCGGCCGCGGCGGTCTCGGGATCCACGAGTTCCGAACCGCCGGGCGGCAGGGTCGGCACGCGCCCGTCGGCCGGGGCGAGCGCCGCAAGATAGCCATCCAGGCGGGCCGCGTTCCAGCTCCGCGTGGTGCCATCGAAGGCGTGCGCGCCCGGTCCGACCGCCTCGTACGGGACGCGTCGCCAGTACGCCAGGTTGTGCCGGCTCTCGTGCCCCGGCTGCGCCCAGTTGCTGATCTCGTAGCCGCGATAGCCGAGTTCTGCGAGACGCACCACGGCGTGGTGGTACTGCGCGGCCGCACGGTCCTCGTCCTGAGCGGGTCGGGCGCGCTCGCGCCACCGCCGCGCGCCCGGGGTCGTGGGCAGGTGATCGCCGGCAGGGCCGGTCAACCCTTCCGCGTCGGGGTCGTCAAGCGTGAGCGCATAGAGAGAGAGGTGGTCGGGTTCGAGCTCGAGCGCAACGTCCAGCGTCGTCATCCAGCCGCCGACGCCCTGATCCGGGACGTCATAGAGCAGGTCCAGGCTGACCGAGCGCATCCCGGCGGCACGCGCGGCGCCCATAGCATCCGCGACATCACGCACCGTGTGGCGCCGACCGAGCCGCGTGAGCTCGGCCGGGTCCATCGACTGGGCACCGAGCGAAAGGCGGTCCACCCCCGCCCGCACGAACCCTGCGATGTCACCGCGCTCATCGGGGCCAGGGTTGGCCTCGATGGTGATCTCCGCCCCGTCGGTCAGGCCGAACCGCCCGCGGACCAGCTCGATCAAGCGGGCGACCACCTCGGCCGGCAGGATCGATGGCGTGCCGCCGCCGATGAACAGCGTCTCGAGCGGCGGGCGAGTGGCGCCGACCGTCGCGTCCAGGGCATCGGCCCGCAGGCGGAGCTCGGTCTCGAGGGCGGCCACGAACGCATCGATCCGGGCGGTCGGACCACGTGCGGCGGCGCCCGCATACACGACGAAATCGCAGTACGGACAGAGCGAGACGCAGAACGGGATATGGACGTACAGCGCCACCGGTGCGAGGACCCCGGGCGCGGCGCCCTCGGGCTCAAGCGCCCCCGCGGTGCTCATCGGTCGCGCGAGATGGACTCCCGCGTCCCGATGACCGACCAGCCTTCGGGGACTCGACGCCGCTTCTCGATCTCCTCGATCTCGCGGCCGCGCGGCCGCGTCTGGCCGGCGTGGCCGGTGCACAGGAAGACCGCGAACCGGGTGATCGCGCCACCAAGGAACGTGGCGGCGATCCCGCCCGTGATGGCCGTCAGGTAGCCACCGACGAGACCCATCACCAGCGCCATCACGAACAGGTAGCGGTCGCGACCCGGCGCGCCAAGGCGGGTGGTCAGCGTGTAGAGGATCGCCTGGATGACGTTCGAGACCGTCGGATCCATGCCGGTCGAGAGCAGCAGGCCGAAGATGGCGCCGCGAAACGCGATCTCGTCGATGAAGGCGGTGACTGTGGAATTCAGCAACGCACCCGGGTACGACGCGGAGTCCGGGAAGCGGATGCGGTGGTAGCGGAGCGTGGCGAACGCGACCGCGAACCCAACCCCGGCCATGCCGTAGGCAAGGCCGCCGAGCACCGCCCCCAGCCGGTCGCCCGTGCCGAGGAACAACGTCTGCTGTGCGGTGGGATGGACCAGGAACAGGGCCACGGCCAGGGCGATGCCGATCCCGTACCAGGCCACGCGTCGCCGGATCTTCGGTCGTTCGCCGTCGCGCGTCGCTTCGTAGTACTCGGCCGTGCCGAAGCGCTCCGCCTCGAGCCGAAGCATCGCCATGAGCAGCGCGAGGCCGACGGCGATCAGGTCGCGGGCGAGGAGCACGAAGCCGTCCATCGGGGCGGGCTAGCCCTCGTCCATGCGGAGCATCGCGAGGAACGCCTCCTGCGGGATCTCCACGGAGCCGACCCGTTTCATGCGCTGCTTGCCCTCTTTCTGCTTCTCGAGCAGCTTCTTCTTGCGCGTGATGTCGCCACCGTAGCACTTGGCAAGCACGTTCTTGCGCATCGCACGGACCGTTTCACGCGCGATCACGTTGGATCCGACCGCCGCCTGGATCGGGATCTCGAACATCTGGCGCGGGATGAGTTCCTTGAGTCTGGCCGTCAGGGCGCGGCCGGCCGATTGCGCCCGATCGCGGTGGACGATGAGCGAGAGGGCATCGACGGGCTCGCCGTTGACCAGGATGTCGACCTTCGACAGGTTCGCTGCGCGGTAGCCAAGCTCCTCGTAATCCATCGAGGCGTAGCCCTGGCTGCGGCTCTTGAGCTGGTCGAAATAGTCGACGATCAGCTCGGCAAGCGGCATCTCGAAATGGAGGACCACCCGCGTGGGATCAAGGTATTCCATCGTCTCGAACGTGCCGCGACGGTTGGTCGACAGTTCCATCAGCGGACCGATGTAGCTGGATGGGGTGACCACGCTCAGCGTGACCCACGGCTCCTCGATGAACTCGATATCGGATGGGTTGGGGAGCAGCGCGGGGTTGTCGACGACCACCTCGCCTCGGCCCAGGGTGAGAGTCACGTGGTACTCGACGGACGGCGCGGAGGCGATCAGGTCAAGCGTGAATTCGCGCTCGAGCCGTTCCTGCACGATCTCCATGTGGAGCAGACCGAGGAACCCGCAGCGGAACCCGAAGCCCAGCGCCACCGAGCTTTCCGGCTCGTAGGTGAAGCTGGCGTCATTGAGATGCAGCTTCTCGAGCGCCTCGCGCAGGAGCGGATAGTCCTCGCCGGAGACCGGGTAGATGCCAGCGAAGACCAGGCTCTTGGCCGGCTGGTAGCCGGGGAGGGCCGTGGCAGCCGGGCGATCGGCGCTGGTGAGAGTGTCGCCGACCTGGGCGTCGCGGACGCTCTTGAGCCCGGTCGCCACGTACCCCACCTCGCCCGCCACGAGCTGGTGGACCGGCACGAGCTGCGGTCGGAAGACGCCCAGTTCGAGCGGCTCGGCGGTCACGCCGCTCCCCATGAGGCGGACGGCCTCGGCGTGATGGAGGGTCCCGGCGGCGAGTCGCACGTAGACGATGACGCCCTTGTACGCGTCGTAGTGACTGTCGAAGATGAGGCCCTGGAGTGGCGCCTTCGGGTCACCCTTGGGCGCCGGGATGCGCGCGACGATCGCCTCGAGGATCTCGGGCACGCCGGTGCCGTCCTTGGCGCTGGCGAGGATGACCTCCTCGCGTGGGATCGCGAGGATGTTCTCCAGCTCGTCCATGATCCCCTCGGGATCGGCCGACGGCAGGTCGATCTTGTTGAGGACCGGGATGAGGGTGAGGTTCTCCTTCATCGCGAGGTGCACGTTGGCCAGCGTCTGCGCCTCGATGCCCTGAGTGGCATCGACGACGAGGATCGCGCCCTCGCATGCCTGGAGGCTGTGACTGACCTCATAGGCGAAGTCGACGTGGCCGGGCGTGTCGATGAGGTTGAGGCCGTAGACCAGACCGTCGTTGGCGGTGTATTCCAGCCGCGCCGAGCGGGCCTTGATGGTGATCCCCTTCTCACGTTCCAGGTCCATCGAATCGAGGACCTGGCTCGTCATCTGGCGCGCATCGATCGTGTGGGTCAGCTCCAGCAGCCGATCTGCGAGCGTGGACTTGCCGTGATCGATGTGCGCGATGATCGAGAAATTGCGGAGGCGAGCTTGCGGGATCGGGTTGGTCAAGTGCCACCTCGGCCCGTCGAGTCCGACGGCGCATGCTCCTGCTGGAGAGCGTAGACGTTCCCATCGGGGGCTCGGAAGAAGAGCCAGCCCCACCCACCGAGTCCCGGATCGTCAAATGCCTCCGCCGCCCAGACGATGTCCGCGACGATCTCGATGTCCGCAACGACGAGCTCGGCTCGGGCAGCAAGCAGGTCGTCGACCGCGAACGCGACCGTGGGTCCGGTTGCAAGAGCAGGAAGGAGACGTTCGTCATACCCGCCCGGGCGGTACACCTCAAGGAGGTCCCGGTCCCCGGATCCCAGCTGGAAGACCGCCCATCCGTCGTCCGTGCGTTCGGGCTGCAGGCCAAGGACGTCGCGCACGAATGCCGTCATCTCGTCGAAGCTCTCGGTCTTCACGCCGACGAAGGAGACGCGTTGGATGTGCATCGCCCTAACCTCCCGCCCAGATTCGAGGACTCCATCGGTCACCTACGTCGATCGTGGCCGCTGAGCACGATGATGCCGGGAATCCAGCGCCATCGGAGGGAGTCAGCACGATGATCGAACTGGACACAAGCGCAGGCGGTCCTGGGGGATGGTCACGGCGCCCGGCTCGACGTGGCGAGGTAATTTGTCGAAACCAACGACAGGGGAGGCATCGATTGACGGTCAACGCGGTGATCTGGCGGTGGACCGAGGCGTACGACACGTCGTCCAAACGCTACCGGCTCCATACCAAGTCGGGCGATGTACATGACGCGATCATGGCTGGCGAGACCCACGTGGGGCAGGCCGAGTTCGACCCGCACGTCTTCACGTCCGACCTGACGCAGGAGCTCGGTCCGGGTGAGCTGGAGGGAGAATGGGTCGCGGAGTACTACGACAGGGCCGTCGTGATCAATATCCCGAATGCCGTCGCCATGGAGCGACTCCCGCGCATCCACCGAGTCGCCAAACGCCATTCGCTGAACGTCTACGCAGTGCTCTGACGTGGCGCGACCGCCGACGACATCGGTGAATGCTCCGCGACGGCGTGCCGATGATCGAACTGGACAGAAGCGCAGGCGTTCCTGGGGGATGGTCACGACGCCGGAGTGTAGCGGGTCGGGTCGCACGGCTCGGACATCGGGCGGGCGCGGCCGCGCGGGCGGGCGCCGTCATTTCCGGCAGATGACCCTCAGGCGGGCGTTGGTCAGCCGCGAGACGGGGCGATCGGGGGCGCTGAGCGTGGCCAGTGCCCGGAAAACCGGCATCGGGTCGCGAGGCGTGACATCTGTCAGGAATCCACTGACCAAGGGCCGCCTGGGGAACATTTGCCGAAAACCGGCCTCGGGCGGGTCCGGCCAGCCCGGAGCGCGAAGCCGCGCCACAGGTCCGGGCCACCGGTCCGGGCCACCGGTCCGCCCCAACCGTCCGCCCCTCACGGCTGCACCGCTGGTCCATTCGGCTGGTCCGTCGACCTCGAACGCCGGCGTACCCTGCGTCGATGCGGTCGATGCTTGTCGTCCTCGCCCTGTTTGGCGCGATCACCACGGGGTGCGGCGTCGCCCGAACCTACATCGAGGGGTACCCGGTCGGCGCCAGGACCTGCGTGGGCGCCGCCAGCATCGGCGATCAGCTCACCGACGCTGCCTGTGAGGGGCTCGCGACGTATGCCGGTGGCCTGCTCGAGGCCGGCCATGCCGCGATCGCGTCCGTCGATACGTTTGAGGCGGACTACCGGTCCGCGTCGGGGGAACGGATCGTCCGCAGCTACGGGACGGCGCACGCAAACGGCATCGTCGTCATCCGGCTGGACGACCAGACGACCCATGCCTTCTTCGTCGGCTGCATCTGGGGTCCATCGGGTGGCGAGACGTCGGCGTCGGCGCACTGTGCGCTGGATCTGCCCATGGACGGCGAACACTGATCGCCTCAGGACTGCGGCGCGTGCGCCCTAGCCTTGGACGGCGGCCAGGGCCGTGATGCCCACCACGATCACGCCGACGCCGATCGCCTGGGTCCGGCCGAGCCGCTCCCCGAACAGCAGGAACGCAGCGACGGCGGCGATCGCGGCGAACTGGCTGCCCATCACGGCGGTGATCGCGATGCTCTCGCGGGATCCCCAGGCGGACAGCATCGAGCCGATCAGCTCGCCGGTCCCGGAGACGAGCACGAGCGGCAGCGCAGCCCGCGTCACGGTGAGGCGGCCCTGCACCAGGAGCGGGATGGCAACGACGAGGACGCCGATCAGCCGCGCCGCGACGGCGACCCACGCGACCGGGAAGACCTGTGCCGATCGACCGGCCGCCACGAGGCCCACGCCGAAGACCAGCGCTGACCCGACGGCGAGCGCCGCGGTCCGCCGGGTCATCGCCGGGTCGGCGCGGGGTCCGGTCGCTGCTGCGGGGCTCGCCACGACCGCACGATCCAGCGGCGCCTCCAGGGCGTCGGCAGCGATGTCGAACCCGCCGGCCGGCACATCGGGTCGGCTGGGCTCCATCGACGAGAGGACCACGCCCACGACGAGCAGCCCCAGGATGCCGGCCGCCGCGAGCGTGACGGGGTCGCCGAGGATGACCGCGATCACGGCCGCGATGGCGCCTTCGGTTGCGACGATCGGTGCGACGATCGACACCTTGCCCACCTTGAGGGCGGCGTACGCCAGCTGGAGCCCGACCACGTAGCACACGCCGGCAAGGGCCAGGACGGCCACGTTCGCCGTCGAATACGCGTGCTCCACGGGGCTCAACAGCGCGATAGGCAGGCCCAGCACGACCCCGACGATCATCACCCACGCGAGCACGACACGCGAACCGAGCATCCGGCTCGAACGCGACGAGCACAGGGTGGCGGCGGCCCAGAGCGCCGCGGCCCCGAGCCCGCCCAGGATGGCGGTCATGCTTCGGAGTGTGCGGGCTGGCCGGGGATGCCGTCGGCGAGGGGCAGCCGATGGGACCTGTGCTACCATCCGCCTTCGCGCCCGACACATGCCCTGTGCCGCGAGCGCGCGATGATCCAACCCGACGATTTGAGGTTTGCCTACCTTGGCCAAGACGCCCCGCACCTGGACGGGCGCTCGTACGCCGTCAGGACTCAAGCGCGTCCGTCAGGCCCAGAGCCGCCACGAAGTCCTTCAGCCGCGACGCACCGCCGCGAAGACCTTCGTCGCCAAGGCCCTGGCTGCTGCGAGCGCCACCGGTGAGACCACGGTCGATCCGACCGTCGCTCTTGCCGACGCCCTGAGCGCCCTCGATCGGGCCGCGAAGGTCGGTGCCATCCACCCGAACGCAGCCGCGCGCCGCAAGTCGCGCCTCGTCCGCAAGGTCAATGCCGCGCTCGGTGGCGGGGTCGTCACTGCGACCGCCCGCGTCGCCAAGCAGACCGGCAAGGCCGCTGCGCAGAAGGCCGCCAAGGCCCGCATCGCGGCTGGCAAGGCCGGCAAGGCCAAGGGCGCCCAGACGGCCGCCGGCAAGGCCCGCGCCGCACTGAGCAAGACCGCCCGCGCCGAGGCCGCCGCTGCGAAGGCAGCCGAAGCCACCGCAGCCGCAACGCCGAAGGTCGCCGCCAAGGCAGCCGCCGCAACGAAGCCGAAGGCGGCCGCGAAGACCAAGGCCGCTCCCAAGAAGGCGGCCACGACCGCGAAGACAGCCCCCAAGAAGGCCGCCGCTGCCAAGGCCGCTCCGGCCAAGGCAGCGCCAAAGGCCACGGCGAAGGCCACGGCGAAGGCTGCTCCCAAGGCCAAGGCCAAACCCGCCGCGAAGTGATCGCCGCGAAGTGATCGCCGCGAACTGACCCTGGCCCGCGAAGGCCCCGAACACACGAACGCCCCGACCGACGGTCGGGGCGTTTCACATTCCTGCGGGATCCAGGGAGTCAGACTGGAGTGGCGGTCACCCCGGTCGCGCTGGGTTCGGGCTTCGGTCGGAACGTGCCATACAGGCCACCGCCGATGAGCCCACCCACGGCAGTCAACGTGAAGACGATGAGCGAGGTCCCCGCCTGCTCGCTCCAGTACAGCCCCGTGAACGAGGCGGCGTTCGTGACGCCCACCGCGGCCATCTCCGCGCCGCGACCCACCTTCACATACCGCTGGTAGACGCAGTCCGCACCGGTCTGGCAGGTGGGCGGGATGGCGTGGCCGGCCGCGTCGGCGCGATTGAAGTCGGGGTAGCCGCTGTCGGCGTAAAAGAACAGGGCCTTCGTGCCGACCAGCAGGAGCGCCGCCGTCAGGCCAGTCACGACGCCCGCGAACACGGCGTTCGAGAGGATCCGCAACCACGGCCCGGACCGGCGGTTCGAGCGGGCGTTCGCGTAGTAGCCGATCATCACGCCCGACGGCAGCGCCAGGAGCCAGACGATCGCCTCGATCGGGATGACCAGCAGGAAGCTGACGGCGATCGTGACCGCCATGCCGATCCCGACGTAGGCGGCCGTGATGGCGCCGCGATCGGCGAAGCGACTCACGATCCCGAAAGTGCCGCTCGACCTGGGTAGACCGCCGCGTCGCCGAGCTCCTCCTCGATACGGAGCAGCCGGTTGTACTTCGCGACGCGCTCGGAGCGCGACGGCGCCCCGGTCTTGATCTGGCCGGTGCCCATCGCGACCACGAAGTCGGCGATCGTGGTGTCTTCGGTCTCGCCGGATCGATGCGAGACCATCGCGGTCCAGCCCGCGCCGCGGGCGAGGTCGATGGCATCCATCGTCTCGGACAAGGTCCCGATCTGGTTCAGCTTGATCAGCACGGAATTCATGGCGTGCTCGTCGATGGCCCGGGCGATGATCGTCGGGTTCGTGACCACGATGTCGTCGCCGACGAGCTGCACCTTCGAGCCGAGACGCTTCGTGAGCTCGCGCCAGCCCGCCCAGTCGTCTTCGCCAAGGCCATCCTCGAGGGAGACGATCGGATACTTGTCGATCCAGGTCGCCCACAGGTCGATCAGTTCGCTGGAGTCGAGCGTCCGGTCCTCGCGTTCGAGACGGTACTTGCCGGTCACACCCTCGACGCCGGTCCCCTCGACGAGAATCGAACTGGTCGCAGGATCGAGTGCCAGCGCGACATCCTCGCCCGGGCGATAGCCGGCTCGCTCGATGGCGCGCAGGATGACCTCGATGGCGGCCTCGTTGGTCGGGAGGCTGGGCGCGAACCCGCCCTCGTCGCCCTGACCGGTCGCGTGGCCCTCGTCGTGGAGGATGCCGCGCAATGCGGCGAACACCTCGGCCCCGGCGCGCAGCGCCTCGCTGAACGTCGCGGCGCCGACCGGTGCCACCATGAACTCCTGGAAGTCGGTGGACTGCTGTGCGTGCTTGCCGCCGTTGAGGATGTTGAAGAACGGGACGGGCAGCGTGCGTGCGCGCAGGCCGCCGAGATAGCGATAGAGCGGCAGGTCGTAGGACGCCGCCGCGGCGTGCGCGCAGGCGAGGGAGACGCCGAGGATCGCGTTCGCCCCGAGGACCGCCTTGTTGGGTGTCCCGTCAAGTTCGATGAGGACCGCGTCGATGCCCGCCTGGTCACTGGCATCAAGGCCGTAGATCGAGGGTGCGATCGTCTCGTTGACGTTCTGGACGGCCTTCAGGACGCCTTTGCCGCCGAACCGCGTCTTGTCGCCATCGCGCAGCTCCACCGCCTCGTACGCGCCGGTCGACGCGCCGGACGGGACGGCGGCTCGGCCCACGGAACCGTCCTCGAGGATGACATCCACCTCGATCGTCGGGTTTCCCCGCGAATCGAGGATCTGGCGTGCGTCGACGACGTCGATGGCGGTACTCATGCGGGGATCTCTTTCTTGGTGATCGGCGCACCGTCGGCAGGCCGGTCCAGCAGGACGGCGACCCCCGGCAGTTCGCGGCCTTCGAGGAATTCCAGCGACGCGCCGCCGCCGGTCGAGATATGGGTCATGCGCTCGGCCAGGCCCTGCTGGGTCACAGCGGCGACCGAGTCGCCACCGCCGACCACGACCGTGGCACCTGCATCGGCGCGGTCCGCGAGCATGCGGGCCACCGCGTTGGTCCCGTGCGCAAACGACGGGATCTCGAAGACGCCGAGCGGGCCGTTCCAGAATACGGTCTGCACGTCGGCGAGGGCCGTCGTGATCAGGTCCTGCGACGCCTTGCCCAGATCCACGATGTGCCACGAGGCCGGGATCTTCTCGGCGGGCAGGGTCTTGTATTCCGTGCCCCGGGTGACTTCCTTGGCGACGATCACGTCGATCGGCAGGACGACCCGGACACCGTTCTTCTCGGCCGTCTCGAGGATGCGCCGGGCTTCCTCGGCCCGATCCGGCTCGGCCAGGCTCTTGCCGATGGCCTTGCCCTGGGCGAGCAGGAAGGTATTCGCCATCCCCCCACCCAGGACCAGCATGTCGACCTTCGTGAGGAGGTGGTCGATGACGCCGATCTTGTCTGAGACCTTGGCGCCGCCGAGGATCGCGGCGAACGGCCGGGCGGGCGACTCCAGCAGATTCGACAGGGCCGCGATCTCGCTCTCCATGAGCAGGCCCGCATAGGCGGGCAGGAGCTTGGCGATGCCGACCGTGGATGCGTGGGCGCGATGGGCGGTCCCGAACGCGTCGTTGACGAAGATGTCCGCGTAGGACGCCAGGGCCGCCGCGAAGCCCGGATCGTTCTTCTCCTCTTCCGCGTGGAAGCGCAGGTTCTCGAGCAGGAGCAGCTCGCCCGGTCGCAGGCGCTTGACCGCATCCTCGGTCCCGACGCCGAGCGCATCGCCCGTCACCGGGACGTTCCGGCGCAGCAACTCGCCGAGCCGCTGCCCGACGGGTCGCAGCCGCAGCCCGTCCTGGACCTTGCCGTCGGGCCGGCCCAGGTGGCTCGCCAGGACGACCCGCGCTCCCGCATTGAGCAGGAGCATGATCGTCGGGATCGCCCCACGGATGCGCGAGTCGTCGGTGACCTTGCCGTCCGCGAGCGGCACGTTGAAGTCGACGCGGACGAAGACCCGTTTCCCCGCGACGTCGGCGTCGCGGACCGTCAGCTTGTCCATCGCGGGATCGTCAGACCGCGACGGGCAGACGTGCCGCCACGTATGCGATGAGATCCGCGATGCGGCAGCTGTAGCCCCATTCGTTGTCGTACCAGGCGATGACCTTGACCATGTTGCCGCCGAGGACCATGGTCGAGTCGCCGTCGATGATCGACGAGCGCGAGTCGCCCTTGAAGTCCATCGAGACGAGCGGCTCATCGGAGACGCCGAGGATCCCCTTCATGGGACCTGCCGCGGCGGCGCGGAACGCGTCGTTGAGCTCCTCGACGCTCGTGTCGCGCTTCACGGTGGCCGTGAAATCGACGACGCTGACGGTCGGGGTCGGGACGCGCAGGCTGAACCCGTCGAACTTGCCCTTGAGGTCGGGGATGACCAGGGCCAGCGCCTTGGCGGCTCCGGTGGTGGTCGGGATGATGTTCTGGCCGGCGCTGCGGGCGCGGCGCGGATCCTTGTGCGCGACGTCCAGGATGCGCTGGTCGTTCGTGTAGCTGTGGATCGTGTTCATCAGGCCCTTCTCGATGCCGACCAGGTCGTGGACGACCTTGGCAGCGGGGGCCAGGCAGTTGGTGGTGCAGCTCGCATTGCTGATGATGTGGTGATGGGCGGGATCGTAGCGATCCTCATTGACCCCGAGGACGATCGTGATGTCCTCGCCCTTTGCCGGGGCGCTGATGATGACCTTCTTCGCGCCGGCTGCGATGTGGGCGCCGGCCTTCTCGGCAGTGGTGAAGATGCCGGTGCTCTCGAGGACGATGTCGACACCGAGATCGCCCCACGGCAGGGTCGCCGGATCCTTCGCGGCCAGGATCTTGATCTCGTGGCCGTCGATGATGATCGACGAGTCGCCGGCCCGGACATCCCCACGGAAGGCGCCATACGTCGAGTCGTGCTTGAACAGCAGGGCGTTCATCTCGGCATCGACAAGGTCGTTCACGGCCACGACTTCGACGTCGGGCGCGCGCTCGATGAGTGCCTTGAGCGACTGGCGGCCGATCCGGCCGAAGCCGTTGATGCCGACTCGGGTGGTCATGGTCGTGTTCTCCTCGCGATATCCCAAGGGTGGTCCCGCCGGGCAGGCCGGGTACCACGCAGCCGACGGTCGGTAGACACGAGGTTGGGCGCCCCATCGACCGCTCGGTGCAGCAATCGTACGACGTCGCGCTCGATGTCGAAGGGTGCGAAGTGGGTACGGTCCACGGGCCTCATGGCCGGAAGGTCGGGTCGGATGGCCCTTGCCGTGCCTCGCCGGACATGCGACGACCCCCGTCGGAGATCCGTCGGGGGTCGTCAGGTGTCGCGCGATGCGACGGTGCGTCAGCCGCCGATCTTGAAGACCTTGCCGCCGCAGACCGGGCAGGTGCCCTGGAGTGCCGGCTTGCCGTTCTTCATGGTGATCCGCTGCGGGTTCACGACTTCGACCTTCTTCTTGTCCTTGACGCAATAGGCTTCGGCCATCAGGTCCTCCTCGATGTTGGAGCGTCGCGAGATCCTTCGTCTCGCATCCACCCAGGGCTGCGCGGTGCTTGCCTGTGTCATGCCTGCCAGAGCGACGGTCTCCAACGATCCGTCGCGGCGTCGCGTTTCTGGCGATCCATCTCGGCCAGGACGAGCAGGGCCTCGAGCCCGGTCTCGACACAGGCCGCCTCGGCAGCGTCCTTGGCATCGCCGCTGACGAACTCGCCGGTCGTGCGATTGGCATAGACCGCACAGACGACGCCGGCTCGGCAGCGAGCGAGTGACGCGAGCACGAGAAGTGCCGACGCCTCCATCTCGAAATTGATGACACGCTCTCGCGCCATCTCTTCAGCGAGGTCAGGGTAGCGGATGGGCAGCTGCGGGATGGGGCGCCCTTGCGCACCGAAGAACCCCGGAGCCGTGGCCGTGATCCCGACGTGGTAGCGGTGGCCCAGCCGAGCCGCTGATTCGACGAGGGCCGCGATGGCCTCGTAATCGGAGACGGCAGGGTAGCCGTCGTGGACGAAGAAGCTGGTGGTCGCCTCGAGGCGGACCGCTCCCGTCGTGATGGCCAGGTCACCGAGCTGCATCTCTGGCTGGAGGGCACCGCACGATCCCACCCGGATGAAGGTGGGGCGCTCGGTGATGGCGAGGATCTCGGCAACGACGATCTCGACGTTGTCGGTGCCGATACCGGTGGAGACCACCGAGACCCGCTGACCCCGGAACATGCCCGTGACGGTCGCGAACTCGCGATGCTGGTGTTCGAGCTCGATGGAGTCGAACCGCGTCCCGATGCGGGCAGACCGATCCGGGTCGCCGGGGAGGAGGATGTACTCGGCCAGGTCGCCGGGACCAAGGCCGATGTGGTACTGCCGATCGCCCTCAGGGATCGCGATCCGCCGATCCGGCGGGCGGTTGACGCGGGTATCCGCGTTCGGCAAGACCGATCCCTCGCTCAGATCCGTGCTTCGCAGACGCGAAACTCGGCCGAGGATAGCCCTGCCTTCTCACGAGCGTCAAGCCGAGTCCCCCGTGCGTGGGTCGTGCTCGGTGCGACGGGCCGCCCGTTCAGGGGCCGCTGCGGCGAAGATCGACAGGCGCTGGGAGACCCGACTGGCCATCAGTCGACGGACCGCGCGGCGACGGAGCATGGTCACGACCAGCGATGCAGCGGTGACCAGCGCGAGCGTGCCGAGGCCTGCTGCACCGACCGGATCGAGACCGGGGATGGGTCCCACTCCCGCGGCACGATGTGGTTCGTCCGATGCTGCGGGGGGCGTGAGTGCGGGCGAAGCGGCACCGATCGAAGGCGGCGCCGCGGTCTGGTCGAAGCTCGACGCAAGCAGGACACCGGCGGGGTCCTCGGTCGCGATCCGCCACTGACCGTCGAGCGATTCGACGCGACCCACCACATTGATCGCGTCGCCGGGTTCGATGAGCGGCAGGAGGTCGGCCGCGGCACCGCGCAGGACGATGGTCCCGACCGCCGTGCCATCGTCAAGGGTGAACCCGTCGACGGTCGGTTCGCCGACGATGCCCCCTACTCGAACGGTCTGGCCGGCTCGTCCGGGCAGATCCCCCAGTCCCACGTCCGGCGCCATGGCCGTTGATGACGTCGGCGACGATGCGGAACCATCGTTCGTCGAGGGTGAGGTCGAATGGCCTGCGGTCGTCGCGGGATGCCCGCCTGCCTGGGTCGGACCGGCATCCAGGTGGAGATCGGCTCGACCCCGCGGCAGGATGGTGAAGCGACGGTCCGTGGCGGTCGGATAGGGGCGGCGAACGATGCCGATGACCGTGGCCATCCGGCCCTTGACCAGCGAGGCGACCGGGATGGCGGCACCGGACTGCCCGATGACCGCGACATGGTCAGTGCCGACGACGAGTTCGGCACGCCACCGGTCGCCAAGCTTGCGGACCGTGTCGATGCGGCCGCGGACCTGGACCAGACGCCACTCCTGCGTCGCCGTCGGTGCGCCGGACAGGATGGTCGGGGCAGGAACGCTGCCAGACCCGAGGCGGCCGACGGCATCGGCCTTCAGGCGCGGGGCTCCATAGGCGCGACCAACCACGCCCGTGACATGGACTCGAGTCCCGATGGCCGGTGCGGTCGTATCGTCGGGGAGACGGATCTCGATGCCGCCGCTGTCGTCCTGGACGACGGTCAGGCGGCCGGACGCGTCGAGCAGCGACGTGGCGGCGGTCACGATCCCGACGATCGCGACGCGCTGATTGGTCAGCGCCCGGGCCGCGGCGACCGACACGGTCTCGATCGGCTTCGGAGTGGGCTTCGGGCTCGGCCATGCCGATGGGGCGATTGTCGGGGTGGGGGCGGGGGTCGGCGTGGTGCCGGTCATCGTCACATCGAGCGCATCGCGGATCCACGCCCGATAGCCGTCGAGTGCTCCGACATGCGTCGCGCGCTGGCCGCCGATCCCGGTGAGCCGATACGACACACCGACCTGGAATGCCGCGATCGTCAGTCCACTGGACGCGTCGGCGATCAAGCGGACGTCGCTGACTCCGGGGCGCTGCAGCATCACGGTCACGTCTCCACTGGACGTCTTCGTGGGTCGCGTGGCGACCCGGCCCTCGATGACGATGAGGCGTCCTTCCGCGGCTTCGTCAAGCGGCCCGAGACCGATCGCGACGGGATTCGGGAGCGTGTCGATGCCCTCGGTGGCGATACCACCAGGCGCCGGTCGGATCTCGAGCTGACCGTACGGGGCGACGAGCGGACCGGTCACGACGATTCGGGTCCCGCGCGGCGGGGGCGTCGTCGTCGCGGGTAGACGGACCACGATCCCGGCGGTGGCGTCACCGATGCCGATGAGCGCGGCAGAGCCGAGACGACCGGCCTCGGCGGTCACGACCCCGCGCGTGGTCACGACCGTGCTGATGGGGAAGGAACGGATCGTGGCGAGGTCGACCGGGGTCGGCGTCGGGGCGGGCGTCGGCGTCGGCGTCGGCGTCGGGGCAGGCGTCGGGGTCGGAGCAAGGCTGGCGACCGGGCTCGGAGGCGTCGCGGGCGTCGGGGCTGGCGTAGGCGTGGGCGTCGGGGCTGGCGTAGGCGTGGGCGTCGGGGTCGGCGTAGGCGTAGGCGTGGGCGTCGGGGTCGGGGCCGGAGTGGGGGTCGCTCCGGGAACGGGCGTCGGAGCGGGGCTCGGGGTCACGGCCGGCGTTGAAGACGGAGCCGGGACCACCGGCGAACCGAGGCCCTGGGGCGACGGCACGCCCTGGACGAACCAGTCGGACGCTCCGTCGTTCGTGTCCGTCGCGTTCCCGAGTGCGCCACCGGGCCGACGTTCAAGGCTGGAACCGGCGGGTGGCGCAGCGGCGGCGACCCCCTCCACGAAGCTATTCACGGCATCGCCCCAGCCGATCGCATCGATCACGGCGCCACCGACGACCCGCAGGGCGAGCGCCCCACCAGTCGCGGCGAACCCGCCGCTGTACGTGGCATCGGCGATCCCCGCATGGACGCCACCGGCATTCGCGATGAGCAGCCGTTGGCCGGCGGCCAGGACGGTCGCCGAAGACCAGGTCGCCTTGCGCGTCACGGTGGACCCTGACGACGTGGCATAGACCACTTCAAGGCCCGTCAGGTCGGCTGGCGCATCGCCCTGGTTCGCAACCTCCACGAATTCGTCCGATGCCGATGCCCCGCCCGTCTCGACCTCGCTCAGCACCAGTGTCGATGGCGACCACGTCACCACCGCTGCCGATACGACCATCGTCGGCAGCGGGTTCCACAAGAGACAGGCGATGAGTGCTGCGCGAGCGATGCGTCCCAGCCGGGTCCGATCCATGATTGACCTCCCGGCGGGGGATGCGGGCGGGCGGACAGGGCGGGACGGGCGGTCTCTGCTCGACGGTTATAGCGATCCTGGCTTAGCTGCCGCTCATCGGCGATGGATTCGACTACGATGCGCTGCAACGTCCCGCACCGCCATCCGACAGGGGAGACACCGTGGCACGCGCCAAGAGGACCGATCGCGCCGAGGCGCGCCGCCGTTATCGCGCCGAGACCGGCCTGATGGATGACGAGGATCCGTCGGCGGTCGACGCACCGGCCGTCTCCAGCCCGGCTCCGCGACGCGGCAGTTCGCAGCAGATGTCGTCGCCTCCGGGCCGTATCGGCATCGGCGCGGCATTCCGACAGTCGATCCACCCGGTCGATGTCCGAGCCGACCTGGCAGCGCTTCCTTGGCTCGCGACCCACACGAAGGCGCTCTGGGTGCCGGTCCTCGTCACGGTGGCGTCGGCTGTGGCCGTCCTGATCACCGGTGGGACCGACGTGATCAGCGCGTTCTTCTTCGCCTACTTCGTCCAGACACCCGCGATCGGCGGTGTCTTCATCGCCGGGTTCCTGGCGCCACGCGCGAGCTGGCTCCTCGGCATCATCGTCGGGCTCGTGTCGGCGCTCGGGTACACCGCGGTCATCCTCGTGCTCGCCGCCAGGGCTCCGGGTCAGGCGATCGGCGATGTCCAGGCAGCGATCGTCTCGTCCTTCGTGCTGTCGCCGATCATGGGCGCGGTCTTCGCGTCAGGCGCAGCGTGGTATCGCCGGTTCCTCCAGCTCTCGAACCCGAACCGCGGCCGTCGTGCCGATCCGAAGAAGGGTTCGGGCAACGGCCGGGCCCGCGGGCAGAAGGCCAGCGCTCGCCGCTAGCCCGGGTCAGCCGAGCCGGCGCATGCCGGCATAGCCGGTCTGCCGGACGCCGTCCGGCCGCTCGGGTCCGCCGGACCGCGCCGCGAGCTCGGGGAGTGGCTCCACGCTGTGGGCGACCACGTTCACGACCGATCCGTCGCGCTGCAGCTCGCCATCCACCAGCAGCAGTGCATGCCGGCGGACGACGGACCGCAAGCGAGCCCAGGTATCCGGCCAGAGCGTGACGTTGACCATCCCGGTCTCGTCCTCGAGGGCGAGGAAGACGGTCCCCTTCGCCGTCATCGGATGCTGGCGGGTGACCACCAGCCCGCCGATCCGGACCGGGCCGGGCCGCCGTTCCGAGAGGGCCGCATTGGTCACGGCGCCAAGCCGATCGAGGACCCCGCGGAAGAGTCCCGTCACCTGGCGCCGTGCATCCAGACCGATCACCGCGTAGGAATCGCCGATCCGCTCCGACTCCGTCAAGGCCGGCAGATCCGGTGCCGGGGTGGCCGGCAGACGCAGGTCCAGCGGTCGACCCGCCGCCGCTCCCCGTTTTCCGGCCGCGCGACCGAGCGATCCCAGCGCCCGCCCATCCACGCGACCACGGGCCGCGCCCGCCACCTCGCGCAGTTGCCACAGGAGTTCGCGGCGGGGCCGGCCGAGCGAGTCCAGCCCACCGATCCGGATCAGTCGCTCGAGGACCTCCTCGGGCAGACCGGTCCGTTCGACCACCTCGGCCAGCGATCGATACGGACCACGCGTCAGTTCCTCGTCAAGGAGCGCTTCGTGTTTCTCGCCGATCCCCTTGACCAGGCGCAGACCCAGCCGGACGCCCCAGCCATCGGTGACGGCCGGCGTCCAGCGGTCGCGAGAGGCGGCATCGGGGACGACGCACGCTGGTGAATCGATGATCGTCGGTCGCTCGGCGATGCCGGCGCCTTCGGGCAGAGGCTCCCCAGGACGGCCCACCCATTCGGTGGTGGTCTTGTACGAAGACGCATTGATGTCGACCGGCAGGATCGCGACGCCATGGCGTTTCGCGTCGTTGACGAGCACCTCGACCGGATAGAAGCCCATCGGCTGGGCGTTGATCAGCCCGACCACGAACTGGGCCGGATAGAACAGCTTGAGGAACGACGATTCGTAGGCGGTGCGAGCGAACGCGGCCGCATGTGACTTGGCGAACCCGAACGATGCGAACGCCGCCACCTGCCGAAAGAGCTCCTCGGCCATCTCGTCGGTCATGTCCGGCTGAGTGAGACAGCCATCCACGAACTGGCGGTGGAGCTTCTCCATCTCCCGGTTCGATCGCCACGTCCCCATCGCCCGCCGGAACCCGTCCGATTCGGCCGGGGTGAAGCCGCCGACCTCGATAGCGATGCGCATGACCTGCTCCTGGTAGAGGATCACGCCCATCGAATCCTTGAGGATCGGTTCCAGGCTGGGGTGGAGATAGGTCACCGGTTCGAGGCCTTGGCGGCGGCGCAGGAACGGGTGGACGGCGTTGCCCTGGATCGGGCCCGGCCGGATGATCGCGACTTCGACCACCAGGTCGTCGAGGTTCTGCGGCCGAGACTTGGGGAGCGTCTGCATCTGCGCCCGGCTCTCGACCTGGAAGACACCGACCGTATCGGCCGCCTGGAGCATCTCGAAGACCTCCGGGACATCCTCGGGCAGCCGATCGAGATCGAGGCAGACCGCGCAGTCGTGCTCGATGAGCTGGAGCGTCTCGTCCATCGCG
>JBBQLI010000054.1:0-22392 GCA_038327765.1 Candidatus Limnocylindrales bacterium
CCACTCGACGGACAGTACGCTCCCAGTTCCGCTGCCTGGGCTCGCACACAGGCGGAGCGTTATGAAGCCTCGGACGGCGCCGAGGCGCGGGACCTGCGCGGTCGTCCGGTCATCGTCCTCACTTCGGTCGGGGCACGCACCGGGATGCTGCGCAAGACCGCACTCATGCGGGTCGAACACGACGGGGTCTACGCCGTGGTGGCCTCGATGGGTGGGGCGCCCAGGCATCCGGTCTGGTACTACAACCTGACGGCGAATCCGCACGTCGAATTGCAGGATGGCGCGACCAAGCGCGACTACTCGGCCCGCGAAGTCAGCGGCGACGAGAAGGCGACCTGGTGGGAACGGGCGGTCGCCGCGTGGCCCGACTACGAGCGATATCAGACCCGGACGGCCCGACCGATCCCGGTCTTCGTCCTCGAGCCGCTGGGATCCGACGAACCGGCTCCATCCGGTCGCCCCTGAGCAACCCTACCTCGCCGGCCAGGCCTCGCTCGCGAGCCACCGGCCGCGGTCGCCGGGGAGCAGGAACCGATGGCGTCCCGTTGCCGGATCCCATTCATTGCGGGTGTTGAGGGACTGGTCGTCGCCCGCGAGGATCAGCGTATGCGAGGGTTCGCCATTCCCGATGAGATGACCGTGGTCGTGCAGGTCGTCCGGAGGCAGGAGCGTGGCGAGCTGGGTCGGGGCGAGCGCCAGCGACTCCACGACATGCGGTCGTGCGGCGGTTCCTTCGCCGAGCACCTGGTAGCGCCGGTGGGTCTCGACGCCGACGATCGGACTGAGCGCGATCCAGGTCCCGTGATCGTGCACGGCACCCATCTCGCCGCGCGGCCGATGAACGATCGTCAGCCGCGGACCCCGTTGCGGGGCATGGATCGGCAGAGCGCCATTGGTCTCGCCAAGACGCTCGACCCAGCGCAGGACGTAGTCCAGTTCGCCCGCGAACGCGACCAGGGCCGCGCCGATCGCCGCGAGGTCAGGTGCCGCGGGATCGGCTGCAGGGCCTGCGATCCGCTCGAACAGCGCTCGGACCGGCCCGTCGGCTCCCGTCAGGTCACCGTGCACGGATGGTTCGAGTGACGCCGTCATCCGCGCACCGTAACGCATCGCGGGCGCTGCGGCGGCCTCTTCGGCGCGGCGTGGGTCCGGGAGCCGATCAGCCGCCGACGCGAGCCGCTGGCTCGGTTTGGGCCGGGCCACGGCGGGCAGTCGGGACAGCGACCAGCGCCAGCCCCTTCGCGCCGAGCACGACCTCAGGTGTCGCGGCCTCGCGGGCGACGCTGGCGCCCATGACCCGATTGCGGCCCCCGTCCTTCGCGCGGTAGAGCGCTTCGTCGGCGAGCCGCAGGAGCGTGACGCGATCCAGACCCTGCTCGGGCGCCGTCGAGATGCCGATCGAGACCGTGATGTGGTCGGTGATGCCCGGGGCGAGAGCGATGATGGTCGACTCGGTCCGTGAGCGGATCCGTTCTGCGACGGTGGTTGCCACGGTGCCGTCCACCCCCGGCAGCAGGACCGCGAACTCCTCGCCGCCATAGCGGGCCGCGATATCGCCTTCGCGCATACATGAGCGGAGGACCCCGCCGAACGCACGCAACGCCTCGTCTCCGGCCGGGTGACCGTGCGCGTCGTTGAACTTCTTGAAGTGATCCACGTCGAGCATCAGGACCGAAAGCGTCTCGTGTCCGGCCCGCTTGGTGAGCGACGCCTCGAGCGCGAGGTCGAATGCCCGGCTGTTGGCGAGCCCTGTGCGCGGGTCGGTATTGGCCTGGCCGTGGAGCGCGGCGAGAAGGCGCCGGTTGCCGATCGCGAGCGCGGCATGCTCGGTGATCCGAGCCACGCTGGTCCGGCGCGACAGGGGCAGCGCATTCGGGCGGCGCCAATAGAGGTGCACCGCCCCGACCGACTCGCCGCTGATGAGCGGCACGCACGCCAGCGTGCCGACTGCGCTCGGGTAGATGGGGCAATGGACGCTGAGTTCGTCGGCGAGGTCGTCGTTCACGTACATCGTCCCGCGCAGGACACCGGCGCACCGCTCGAGACTGCGCAGCGGGAGGATCTCGGCGATCGCGTTCCCGGTCGACGCTTCGGGCACGGCACGGTCCATGGATCGATTGAGGATGTGCGTGACGGACGCGTCGGGTTGGACCAGGCGGTCGAGAGCGACCAGGTTGGCCGCCGCCACCTCGCGATCGTCGATCGCGAAGGACGTCACCTCCGTGAACCGATTGAGGACGCTCGAATGGCGGGAATCGTGTTCGAGTTCGCCGCCGAACCGGCGGACGACGGCAAGCGCGACGGCAAACGCGATGATCAGGAACCCGAAGGCGATGGCGATCCCGACGGCGATAGTCGTCGCGTTGGCGCTCTTCGTACGGGCGAGGTCCTCGTCGGCACGCTGGAGCTCGACATCGACGCCATTCCGGACGGTATCGAGACCGGCATGATCCTCGGCCGATTGGCCCGAGAATCGTGCGATCGCGGACGTGTCTCCGGCTTCGACAGCCGCGATCGTCGGGGTAGCGACCCGGTCGCGCCATTCCTGGGTGGTGGCATGGAAGACGGTCAGGGCGGCCACGACATGGGGCAGGTTCGACGCGACGCCCTGTGCGAGCCCGATCGACACGGTCTCGAGACCAACGGCCGAGTAGTAGTGAAGCAGGGCCTGCCGGTCGCGCGAAAGCACGTAGTCGTCGAGCGCCATCTCCTGCACGAGGACGTCGCCCGAAAGCCGGCCCACGTAGCCTCGGATCGCGGTGAGCTTCTCCGTCGTGGCGGTGACCATCGCGGTGTCGGCCGAGGTCACGACCGTCACGATGCCGCCCACGGTGAGCGAGCTCACGAACATCAGGGTGATGAGCGTCAGCACGCGGTTCTTCTTGGAGAAGGTTCGCGCCATCAGACCGACACTAACCGTCGCGCCGGCCATCGGCCCCCCGCCGGAAGTCCGCTCGCGACGCGCGTTGGTCAGTAACTAGTTGCGCGCGCAACGACCATGCACTAGAGTAGCGTCATCGGGCCACGCGGCCGCACGGATCAGGATGGAACAGACGATGCAATTCGGGGTATTCACGGTGGGCGACCTCACGCCCCATCCCACGACCGGCCAGACGGTGACCGAGGCCGAGCGGATCCAGATCATGGTGACCGTTGCGCTGAAGGCGGAGGAGATCGGCCTGGACGTGTTCGCAGCCGGCGAGCATCACAACCCGCCCTTCGTCCCCTCCTCCCCCACCACGATGCTCGGCTACATCGCCGCGAAGACCGATCGCATCATGCTGTCCACGGCGACGACCCTGATCACCACGAATGACCCGGTCAAGATCGCCGAGGACTACGCGATGTTGCAGCACCTGGCTGACGGCCGGGTCGACCTGATGATGGGTCGTGGCAACACGGGTCCCGTCTACCCGTGGTTCGGGAAGGACATCCGCAACGGCATCGCGCTCGCGTACGAGAACTACGCCCTCCTCCACCGTCTGTGGCGCGAGGACGTCGTGGATTGGGACGGTCAGTTCCGGACGCCGCTGACGGGGTTCACCGCCGTGCCGCGCCCGCTCGACGGCGTGCCGCCGTTCGTGTGGCACGGTTCGATCCGCAGCCCGGAGATCGCGGAGCAGGCCGCCTATTACGGGGACGGCTTCTTCCACAACAACATCTTCTGGCCGAAGGACCACGTCCAGCGCATGGTCAAGCTCTACCGCGAACGCTGGGAACACTACGGGCACGGCCCGGCCGACCGTGCGATCGTCGGTCTGGGTGGTCATGTGTTCATGCGTCCGAACAGCCAGGACGCGATCCGCGAATTCCGCCCCTTTTTCGACCACGCACCCGTCTACGGGGGCGGCATGTCGCTCGAGGACTACATGGACCAGACGCCGATGACCATCGGCAGCCCGCAGGAGGTCATCGACCGGACCATGGGCTTCCGCGAGTTCGTCGGCGACTACCAGCGCCAGCTGTTCATCGCGGACCACGCCGGTCTGCCGTTGAAGGTGGTCCTCGAGCAGATGGACATCCTCGGTGAGCAGGTGATCCCGGTGCTGCGCAAGGAGTTCGCGGCTCTCCGGCCGGCCGAGGTATCGGATGGCCCGCCGCTCCATCCGCGCGTCCTCGCCGCCCAGGCCGCCCGCGGGGGCCCGCTGACCAGTGCGGCGCCCGAGGACAGCGTCACGTCCACCGAAACGGCAGTGCCCGCATGACGGCCGGCGCGTCCCGGTCGCTCGTTGTGGTGAGCGCCGGTCTCAGCCAGCCTTCCTCGACCCGCCTGCTGGCCGATCGCCTGGCGGCCGCCACCGAGCGTCACCTCGAGGATGCTGGCATCGCCCCGAAGCTCCGCGTCGTGGAGCTGCGCGATCACGCCCGCGATCTGACGAACCACCTGCTCACCGGATTCCCGACGCCCGCCCTGCAAGAGGCGATCGACGCAGTCGTGAGCGCCGACGGGCTGATCGTGGTCTCGCCGATCTTCAGCGCCTCCTTCAGCGGTCTCTTCAAGATGTTCTTCGACGTCATCGAGCGCGACGGATTCGCCGGCAAGCCGGTCCTGATCGCAGCCACCGGTGGCACTGCGCGCCATTCCCTTGCCATCGATCACGCGCTGCGCCCGTTGTTCGCGTACCTGAATGCCGCAGTGGTGCCGACCGGCGTCTTCGCGGCGACCGAGGATTGGGGCCATGGCGCCGTGGCCGCCGACGGAACGCTCGTGGAGCGGATCGACCGGGCGGCGCGCGAGCTTGCGACGGCCATGGTCGGGCGCGCTCCGACCGCGATGCGAGACCCCTTCACCGACCCGATCCCGTTCGAGGACCTGCTCAGGTCGAACCAGGGGTAAGCGCTTCGACGCGATCCCCGATGCGGATCGTCCCGCCGCGCACGATCCGGGCATTGACGCCGCGAAGCCGCAACGCACGGCCCTGAGGTGTGCTGACGAACCGCAGGGCGTCGGCCCCGAACCGGCCAGCGAACTTCGCACAGCCAGTGTGGGGAGTCGCCGAGATCTCCAGCTCCGCGTCCCCGATGGCGATCCGGCTTCCGGACGGCAGGGCCGAGACGCTGAGATCCACGTCGGCGAATAGCTGATCGCCGGCCGTCGACCACGCGTCGGTCCCTCCCGCGAGGAGGCCTGCGATGCGCGCATCCATGAGCGTGATCTGCGCCTCGGGGTCGGCCGAGCCGTCAGCCGTTCGCCGGCTTCCGCGGGCCTTCCAGGTGTCGCCGACCAAGCCCTCCTCGACGTCGAGCGAGGCCGTCTCCACGAGTTCGCGCTGGTCGACCGCCGGCCGCCGGACGATGTGTCGTAGGACCCCATCGGGTGAGTCGCGCAGGATCTCGACCAGGCCGGCTTCCAGGTCGACGAGGGTACGTGCCGTCATGCCGCACGTATCGGTCATCGACGGTGACGGCCGTGTCGGAAGGCCCGGGAAGGCTCCGTCACGTGGTCGGCGTGAGACGGACCATCGGGATGAGCCGCCCGGTCTTCGCGGGGTACTCGGCGAACCACGGGAGGGCTGCCTCGTGCTGCTCCCAGAGCCGATCGCGTTCGGGGCCGTCGTCGAGGACGGTCGCGGTAGCAGGCACCGTCATGCCCGCGACCTCGACACTGACCACGGGGGTCGCCCGGAGATTCGCGACCCACGCCGGGTCGGTCGGAGCCCCGCCGGCGGTCCCGGCGACGATGTAGTCACCACCGTCGCGCGTGTAGGTCAGGATCGACCGCCGCGCCTGCCCACTCCTGGCGCCGGTCGCCGTCAGCACCAGCAATGGCTGTCCCGTCATCGGTCCCGCGGTGACGGCCCCATCGTGGGCGCGCATGTCGGCGATCATCGCGTTCTCGAACGCGTCGCGCTCAGAGACAGTCATCCGGTCAGCTCCTCAGGTCTCAGTCACCGCCAGGTGCGGCGACCGTTGCGGATGCAACGATCTCACGATCAAGCGAGGTCTGCTTGGCCGCCCGGCTGATCAGGCGTAGAGAAGGCCTGTGTAGTCCTTGAACAGCTTGCCCGTAGCCTGGATCGGCATCTCGACCGAGGCCGCGTCGAGGCGCGCTTCCCTGGCGATGTGATCGATGCGTTCGTGGTTGAGGAGGATCAGCGCCACATCACGGTAGCGGGGCGCCGAGCCGACGAGGTAGGAGATGACGGCGTCGGTGATGGCGACCATGGGCTTGCGCCCGCGGAGGCTCGCGATCGGGTCACAGCCAGGGAGCGCATGGACATTGCCATGGACTTCGTACGGACCTGCCTGCGCCACGATCGGGTGCTGGCACGTGTGTCGGCGTCGACCGACATTCCCGCGCGGACCGCTGGCATCGACGAGGAGCACTTCGTCTCGCTGGAGCAGCAGGGCATGGACGGCGATCGCTGGGCCGTCGACCAGATCCTCCATCAGCGCATCGGTGAGCGTGAATGCGGGAAGGTCGTTGAGGACATCGCTGATCCGCTCGCCCGAGAGCTGCATGTGACCCGACAGCATCCGGTCGTCGGTGTAGGCGACGATCTGGATGTCCGGGACCGCGGGCGATGCTCCCGGTCCCCGTCCAGACCGGCCGGTCACCCCGGACCACGGGATGGAAGTCTTGAGTCGATGGCCGATATCGGCCATCGCGTCGAACTGGTTGCCGCTCATCGCAGTCGCCCGCTGGCTGGCAGAGGACAGACCGAACGTCACGACGGTCCGCCGGCTCCGCGCTGATGCGGGACGACTCACATCTGGGCGCTAGGCTTGGGGACTGACCATCTGGTGTCAATAGCCCATTCGTTCGGGCCGGCTACTCCTCGTGCCAGCGGGGACGCACCGGTTCCGGGACGACCGTCGCCCATCCGACGAACGCCTTGCGCACGGACGGACGGAGCAGGTACGCCAGCGCCACGACGTCAACGATGAGGCTCCCGACGAGGTTCCCCTGGAGGAGGGACCACGCGAGATCCATGCCGAAGAAGGCGATCCCAAGCGGCCAGCCCCATGGGCGGATCTCGACGAACCCATACCCGGTGGCGACGACGAAGGCGACGAACGCGACGACCACGCCAAGGAACGCGACGGACCGGATCGGATCGAGGTCGGACCGAAGGGCGAGCAAGGCGACGATGCCACCGACGGCGGTAAGGACCGCCGAGATGGCGGTGAGGACCGCCAGGACCGTGACGCCGAGTGGGCGGCTGTACGCGCCGATGGGGCGACCGGGTGAACCGCTCATGACACCCTCCATCCTTCCTAGTGGCGACCCGCGAAGATCATGCGCTCCATGAACGCATTCCGGAACGTACCGCTGGGGTCGTGCCGTTCCAGCAACGCCCGGAAGTCCCCCATCCGCGGATAGGTTGCAGCCACGGCGTCTGGTGGCATCGTGAAGAGTTTGCCCCAATGCGGCCTCGGATCAAATGGCGCCAATGCCGATTCGATCAGCGGCAGCACGTCACGGACGGCCGGCCAGTCCGGCTGCCAGGTGAAGTGGATGGCGACGGACTCCCGGCCGAAGGCCGTGCTCATCCACAGCTGGTCCGCCGCGATCGTGCGGATCTCGGAGACCTGCAGCCACGGCTGGAACCGCTCGCGGATCGCGTCGAGCGCCAACAGCGCCTCACCGGCGTGCTGCCGCGGGAGCAGGTATTCGGTCTGAAGCTCGGCCCCTGCGCTTGGCGTGTGATCCATCCGGAAATGCGGCATGCGCGCGAACCACGGGCCGGGGACGCCGAGCTGCTCGGTCAGGGCATCCGCGGGCATCCGGCGGATCGGGTGGATCGGCACGGTCGCGCGGGTTGCGCCCAGGATGTGGATCGCGGGTTCGACGACCTCGCCCTCGCCGACGCGCCGCTTGAGCCAGAACTGCTCGACGATGGGGCCGCGCCACTCGGTGAATAGGCTCACGCTGTCGGCAAGGGCGGTGATCTCGTCGAAATGCTGGACCACCTGGGTCAGCGCGATGTCCTCGTAGAGGTCCTGCCGCATCTGGAAGGTCGGCTGGAGGTCGAGCGTCAGGGTCGTCACCACACCGAGTCCGCCGAGCGACACGACCGCGCCCGGGAACACCTCCGGGTCTCGATCGCGCAGGAACGTGACGATCTCGCCATCGGCGGTGACCATCTCCATCGCGCAGACCGCGGTGGCCAGGTTCCCGTTGCCATCGCCCGAGCCGTGGGTCGCCGTGGCACACGCACCCGCGACCGAGATATGCGGTAAGGAGGCGAGGTTGTGCAGCGCGAATCCGGCCGCGTGGAGCGGCTCGGCGATCTCCCCGTAGCGGACACCACCATCGATCGTGACGGTGCCTGCGTGCGCATCCAGCTCGAAGATCCGCGGCATGCGGCGCAGAGAGATGAGCTCTCCCGTCGTGTCCGCGATGTCGTTGAACGAATGGCGTGATCCGAGCGCCCGCAGGGACCGGTGGCTCCGCACGATCTCCTGGAGCTCGTCCAGCCTGGTCGGCTCGTGGAGGCGGGACGCGACGTACGCGTGATTGCCAGACCAGTTCCGCAGGCCGTCCAGTGGCGCGCCCTCAGGTGCCATACCCACAGCGTAGCGCCGCGACATCGAGGGATTTCATCCTCACCGAACGCCGAGGGGTCGGGCATCGTCAGACCCGCGGCGGGTGTGTTCGAGGAGGTATCCGTGGATCGTTCGGCAGCTCATGGATAGGCCGATGTCGGGACCGGGGGTCATGATGCGATTCATGACCGCGTCAGCGACGTGGGCCGTCGACCTCGATGTCGCCGAGACGATCGCGGTCAACGCCGATCGCCACGTCGCGCTTCGGAAGGCTGTCGAGGTGGCGCTTCGGAGCGCCAACGATGCAGCGGCCATCGTGCTTGGCATCGAACGAGCCGTCCAGCCACTCGGGCTTGCGGCAAGCGTCGAAGTGCTCGACCTCCGCCGCCGAACGACGACCGTCCGGATCTCGGAGTCGGTCGCCCGGGGTTCCTAGCCCGACAGACTATCGAATACAGTCAGGGCTATCTGCTCGGTCGTCCGCTGCCGATCGGCGAGGTCAGTCAGTCGAGCTGACAGCGTGCCACGACCGCCCATCGGACGCGTCGCGGCCGGTATGCTCGGTCCTGTGAACCTGCTGGCCGTTCCCGTGTTCCTCGCCGGCCTGGCGCTCGCCCTCGGGACCGTGTTCAGCGCGGTGCGCACCTTCGTGGTCCCGCGTGGCAACAACGACCCAATGACCCGGTTCATCTTCCGCGTGATCCGGCGCGGTTTCGATGCGCTCGCTTCGCCGTCGAGGGCCTACGTGACGCGTGACCGGATCATGGCCTATTACGGACCGGTCGCCCTGATCCTGCTGCCCGCCTGCTGGCTTGTCGTCGTCTCGGCCGCCTACGCCCTGATGTTCTGGGCGATCGGCATCGCCCCGGGTGAGGCGTTCATCGTGAGCGGGTCATCGCTGCTCACCCTCGGCTTCGACCGGCCGGGTGTGCCCGGCGGCGAGATCCTGTCCTTCTCGGAAGCGGCGATCGGCCTCGCGCTGGTCGCCCTCCTCGTCTCCTATCTGCCGACTATCTACGGCTCGTTCTCGCGCCGGGAGCTTCTCGTCAACCTGCTCGAGGTCCGCGCGGATTCGCCACCCTCGCCGATCGTCATGATCACGCGGATGGACCGGCTTTCCGGTCTGGGCGCGCTGCACGACCTGTGGGAACGTTGGGAGCAGTGGTTCACGGAGCTCGAGGAGACGCACACGTCGCTCCCCGTCCTCGTGTTCTACCGATCCCAGCAGGCCGACCACTCGTGGGTGAATGCTGCTGGGGCGATGATGGATTCGGCCGCGATCATGCGCTCAGCGGTCGCGGTGCCGATGGACGTGCAGGCGGACCTGGTGATCCGGGCTGGCTACATCGCCCTGCGCAGGATCGGGGAATACTTCAAGATCCCGTTCCCCGACCAGCCCTCGCCCACCGATACCACAAGCATCGACCGGGCGAAATTCGACGCGGCGATCGACGTCCTCGCCGAAGCCGGCGTCCCCGTCGTCGAGGATCGCGACGAAGCCTGGCGTGATTTCAACGGATGGCGAGTCAACTATGACGCGGTCCTGCGCGGACTGGAACGGCTGACGATGTCCCCGACTCCCTGGTGGGAACGACCGATGCGGTCCGCGTGGGTCACCGACCAGCCGGTCGTCGTCGAACCTCTCCTCGCGCCGGGCTGACCGCCGCTCAGCGTCCCTGACCGACGGTCGTCATGGCCGCTCGGCGCGGGCGCGCACCGCGCGCTCGGAGAGGAGGGCACGCTCGCGGGCATTGTGGGTCAGCTCGCCGGCCCGCTCGAACTCGATCGCGGCATCTGCGCCGCGGCCAAGCCGTGCGAGCAGATCGCCACGGACCGCCGGCAGCAGGTGATAGGTCGCCAGCGACGGTTCGTCGCGGAGGCGCTCGATGATCTCCAGACCGGCGCCCGGACCGACAGCCATCCCGACCGCCACGGCACGGTTCAATTCCACGATCGGAGACGGTGTGAGTCGAGCCAGCGTGGCATACAGCGCAGCGATCCGTTCCCAGTCGGTGTCCGCGACGGACGAAGCCCGGGCGTGGCAGGCGGCGATCGCGGCCTGCAGCGTGTACGGACCCGGTTCACGCTCGAGCGCCAGTGCTCGATCGAGGGCCGCGAGGCCGCGTGCGACCAGCCAGCGATCCCAGGTCGATCGATCCTGGTCGGCCAGGAGGATCGCCTCGCCATCAGGTCCGGTCCGAGCCTGCGCACGGGATGCCTGGATCTCCATCAGCGCCACGAGGCCGTGGACCTCGGGCTGCCGCGGGGCCAGCTGCGCCAGCAGCCGCCCCAGGCGAAGGGCTTCATCACACAGGCCAGGCCGGATCCAGTCGTCACCGGCGGTCGCGGCATAGCCCTCGTTGAAGATGAGATAGACCACGCCCAGGACCGACGCCAGCCGTGGCCCGAGCTCCGCGCCGCGTGGCACCTCGAACGGCACGTTCGCCTCTGCCAGCGTCCGCTTCGCCCGCACGATGCGCTGGGCGACGGTCGCGGTCGAGACGAGGTACGCGCGGGCGATCTCCTCGGTGGTGAGTCCGCCCAGCAGGCGCAATGTCAGCGCGACTCGTGCATCAGGTGACAGGACGGGGTGGCACGCGACGAAGATCAGGCGCAAGAGGTCGTCGTCGAGGTCGTCGTCATCGCCGGCCGCGATCCCGGCCAGGGCCACGTCACGATCCCGTTCGAGCTCCCGGGCCATCTCCTGGTGCTTCCGATCGAGCGTGCTGCGCCGCCGCATCCCATCGATCGCGCGGTGCTTGGCCGTGCTCATCAGCCACGCTCCCGGGTTGCGCGGCATGCCCGTCTCGGGCCACTGCTCCATGGCCGCGACAAGCGCGTCCTGGGCGAGCTCCTCGGCCACGCCCACGTCACGCACGATGCGTGCCAGTCCCGCGATCAGCCTGGCCGACTCGGCACGCCACACCGTTTCGATGGCCTCATGGGTGGCCGTTCGGCTCATGAGGCGCCGGACGACGCCCAGGGCGACTGGGCCATCCAGCGGGCGAGGCCCGTCTCACGCAGGAAGCTGGCGGCCGCACAGGTCGGGCGGCGGGCGGCCTCGCGCTCGAACGCCCCGACGAAGTAGCGGTCGAAGGCGCGTCGCGGGTAGTCGCGCATCACCGCGGGCCTGACCGCATCGACCAGTCCGAACCCGACGCCTCGCACATCGAGTGACGTGGCGCGATCGAGGAGCACCGCCTCCACGCCGTCCGCGAGGGTCACACCGGCTCGCATGTGCAGGATGATCGCGATCGCCACCTGGTCGGCGGCATGCGCGGGCAGGCCGTGACGCTCAAGGAACCGGCGCGCCATCTCGGCACCCTCCACCTCGAAGCACATCGTGTTCCGCGCGATCCGGGTGAGGCCGAGATCGTGCAGCAGCGAGGCGGTCCACAGGATGTCCGGGTCGTACGTCCAGCCCTCGGTCGTCGCGATCGCAGCGCCCCAGCAATAGGCGCGAACAGAATGGGTCAGCAGGTAGTCCGGGAGCCTCGCGTACGCCCAGCGCCAGGTCGCCTCGGCGATGGCGTCCTGCGGCACAGCGATGCCGGCGATCGAGAGCGGCAGCGGCACGGAGGCGTGGGCCATACCCGGGAGTCTCGCAACTTCCGGCGGTTCGCGCTGGCGATGCCGGCGTCAGACGCGGCGACGGGCCGGTGGGCGCCCCACGAGGACCAGCGCGAGCGCGCACAGCCCGGCGAGGACGGCATTCCCGGCCATCGCGATCCCGAGCCCCACCGTCACGGACAGGAAGCCCATCACCGGCGGATAGACGATCGCGCCGGCAAGCGCGGCACTGCCCAGCGAACCGCTGACGGCCGCCGAGCGACCCGGGAATCGCTCGCCCGCGACGACAATGATCATCGGATAGACCGGCCCGATGCCGAAGCCGGTCACGGCGAACAGCGCGATCGAGACCGGCTGCCAGGGCGAGAGGACCGCCCCCAGGCACGCCACACCGCTGAGGAGCGTGGCAGCCGTCGCGAACCAGCGATGGTCGAAGCGGTCGGCCAGACGCGACGAGACCAGCCGGCCGGACGCCAGGCCCACCCAGAAGAGCGTGAGTCCCGTGGTCGCGACACTGAGGGGGGCGTTCTCCAGGAACCGGACCAGCCAGTTCGAGACGCCCGTCTCGGCTGCCACGCCCGCGGCGATGGCGAGAGCCAGCAGGACGAGCGGGACTGCGATCCGCCCCGGTGTGCCTCGGGCGGGCCGGCGGTCGGCGCCATCTGCGGTAGTCGCGGACGGTCCGTCGACGGTGGCCGGTGCTGGCGGATCGGACGATCGATGCCGTCCGCTCGGCATCGCCACCGTGGCGAACAGCGCCGCGACGACGAGCGCCACGGCCGCGGTCACCCCGATGATCTCCGGCCAGGCGACGCCCGCATCGATCAGGCGGCCGATGGCTAGCGGCGCCGAAAGCGCACCAAGGCTGTAGCAGAGATGGAGCAGGTTGAGGGCCCTCCCCCGGTTCGCGGCGAACAGGTCCAGGAAGAGCCCGTTCATGCCGCCATCAAGGCCGCCGATGCCGACACCGGTCGGGAGGGCGGCGAGGACGAACGTCGTCCACGACGGCGCGATCGCGAGGGACAGCAACCCGATGGCCATGGACGCGGCGGCTGCCGTCAGGACCAGCCGACGCCCGAGCCGTTCGGTCACGAGACCGCCCAGCAGGGATCCGCCGGCATACGTGACGGCGAAGACGAAGTAGTAGAGACCGATGCCCGCGTCGGACTGGGCGAACGACGACTCGATCGAACGGATCAGGGTCGGGATCAGCAACCCGACCCAGCCGATGAGCAGGAAGGTCATGCCGCCGAGGATGCCGGCGCCCGGCGGGATCGGCCTACGGGCCCGAGTCCGTTCGCTCACCCGGCTGCGCCTGGGGCATCACCGGGATCCCTGCATTCGTCGGCGAGCAGATCCATCAACAGCGCGTCGCGCCACGACCCATCCGCGAACCGCTGGTGCTGGCGCAGCCGGCCCACCGGCCGAAACCCGACCTTCTCGTAGGCACGGATGGCGCGCTCGTTGTCGGCCGCAGGATCGATGCTGATGCGGTGGTGGCCGTCATGCTCGACGAGGTGGCGGATCGCGACGCGGATCGCCTCGGGACCCAGACCGCGGCCGTGGACAGCAGGATCGAGGAAGAGGTCGATGCTCGCGCTCCGGAATTCGGGCTCGGGCTCCTCGACGGTCTGGATGAGACCGACGAGACGACCGTCCACCTCGATCGCGTAGTGGACGACCTCCGGTTCATCGACGAGATACTCGGCTTCGACACGGGCGAGGTCGTAGGACGGCCACCAGCGGGCGACCTCGGGTGTCGCAAGGATCGCGGCCAGACTCGGGGCGTCCGCAGGCACGATCGGTCGGAGGGTGACGCGCTCCCCCTGCAGACTCATCGATGGAGAGTAGCGCAGCGCAGTGAAGCGGCCGACGACCTAGGCCTTGCTGGAGGTCGCCCAGAGGTTGACGTCGCCGTCCACGGCGTGACGGTCGATATCGGCCAGCTCCTCGGCATCGAACCCCAGCGTCCCGAGCGCCGCGAGGTTGTCGTCGAGCTGTTCGATCGAGCTCGCTCCGATGAGGGCCGATGTGACCCGGGAGTCGCGCAGGACCCACGCGAGCGCCATCTGCGAAAGCGTCTGACCGCGTCGATGGGCGATCGAACGGAGTGCCGCGATACGCTTCAGGTTCGCATCCGTTAGGAGTTCCTCGTTCAGCGACCCGCCGCGCGCGGCGCGTGAATCGGCCGGAACACCGGCCCGGTACCGGTCGGTCAGCATCCCCTGCGCGAGCGGCGAGAAGGCGATCACCCCGACGCCGGCGGCGCCGACCACATCGAGCACGTCCGGCTCGATCCAGCGATTGATCATCGAGTAGGACGGCTGATGGATGAGGAGCGGCGTCCCAAGGTCCTTCAGGATGGCGAGCGCCTCGGTCGTCCGCGTGGCGGAATACGACGAGATCCCGGCGTAGAGCGCACGCCCGGACCGGACCGCCGTGTCGAGGGCACCCATCGTCTCCTCGAGCGGGGTCTCCGGATCGACGCGGTGGCTATAGAAGATGTCGACGTAGTCCAGCCCCATCCGGGCCAGACTCTGGTCAAGGCTCGCGAGCAGGTATTTGCGCGAGCCCCAGTTGCCGTACGGACCCGGCCACATGTCGTAGCCGGCTTTCGTGGAGATGACCAGTTCATCGCGGTACCCGCGAAGATCCGTCGCGAGGATGACCCCGGCGTTGGTCTCGGCCGAGCCAGCTGGCGGACCGTAGTTGTTGGCCAGGTCGAAATGGGTGATCCCGCGATCGAATGCGTGGCGCAGGATCCCGCGCTGGGTCTCGATCGCGCGGTCGCCGCCGAAGTTCTGCCACAGGCCCAGCGAGATGGCTGGCAGATGCAGCCCGCTGGTCCCGACCCGGCGGTACGTCATCTGGTCGTAGCGGTCGTCAGCGGGGGTCCACATCATGCCGCCAATCCTACGACGCCCGACGCGTCTCTCGCCTGACCGACGCACCATGACAACCCGATCTACGATGACGCCGTGCGCCCGACGTCGCGTCCCCGGACCCGGTCCCGCGAGATCGTCGTGATCGCCTGGAGCGCGGCTGGAGGCGGGTCCGTGAGCGCGAGCCGATGGGGCTGAGTGGTTCTGACGGAGGGCACCGATGACTGGAGGCTCGGGCGATCGGGACTCGCTGCCGGGCCGAGGGCCTGTCACGACCGGCAGGCGCGTCGCGCAGGTGATGGCCGTCCTGCCGATCGTCGCGTGGGTAGTCCTCATGATCGTGGACCGAGGGTTCCTGGCCCCGCTCTACCAGTCGCCACCGGAGGCGCTCGGCCTTCCCTTGGGCGTCGTGATCCTCGTGGTCACCGCCGGCTGGGCGGCCATCGGACTGGCCATCATCCAGACCTCGCGTGTCGCCTTGATCTGGATCCTGGCCATCGTGGTCTTCACGGTGCCGGCGCTCCTCGCGCTCGTGCTCGAGCCGGCCATCATCGTCATCATCCGAAACATCACGACCTGACCACGGCGGCACGCAGCGCTCAGGTCGACGGGGGCGCTACCCTGTGTCCGACGTGATGGACCGACGATTCCCGATCCGCATCGGTGCTCGATCTCGAGCCTTGCTGCGGGTCGTCTTCGGAGTCAAGCCCGACACCGCTGCCGTCACGCTCGACGGCACGGACTTCGACGCCCGATTCGGCTGGTCGCACCTTCGAACGCCCCTCACCAACATCGCTACATGGCGGATCGAGGGACCGTGGCTGTGGATCACGGCCATCGGCGTCCGCATGAGCATCCGCCATCGCGACCTGACCTTCGGGGGCTCGACGCGCGGCGGCGTCCGGGTCGACTTCCGCACCCCTGCCCGGGTCGGACCACTGCACGTCCCCGCGCTGTACGTCACCGTGGAAGATCTTGAGGGGCTCGCGGCCGCGCTGACGGCGGCTGGGATCCCGGGGCGGGACGCCCGTACAGCACGCTGATCCCTGATGCCGGAGCGGGCCCCGGTGCCGTCGCGGACCACCACCGCGTCGTTCGTCCATCCGATCGCTCGAGGAGAGCTCCCATGACTCGCCGGATCGTCGTCGTCACCGGGTTCCTGCCGACGCTCGTGCTCGGCTGGCTCCTTGCCGCGACGCCGGTCGCGGCTGCCTGCGGCGGCCCGGCCCTCCAGAACGGCGGGTTCGAGACGCCGGGCGTCGGACCCGGTGGCCAGGCGATGTTCGACTTTTCGCAGGTGCCACCGTGGCAGACCACCGATTCACTGGACCAGATCGAGATCTGGGGCGATGGCTTCGATAGCGTGCCAGCGGGCCAAGGCGGGAACTTCGCGGAACTGAACGCGAACAGTGCGGGGACGCTCTATCAGGACGTCGCCTCCACATCGGGTGAGGTCATGACCTGGTCGCTCCTGCACCGCGGTCGCGACGGCGCCGACAGCATGCAGGTGTTGATCGGCGACGCGAGCGTCGCCGACGTCAACGGCGCGACTGGCTGGGACTTCATCTCAGGCGATCTGACCGACGACACGACCGCCTGGGGAGCCCACACGGGGCAGTACACCGTGCCGGCCGGTCACGCCTGCACGAGGTTCGCCTTCCGGGCCGTGAGTACGGCGTCCGGCAATGACTCGGTCGGGAACTTCCTCGATGCCATCCGATTCTCGGTCGCGGTCCCGGTCACGCCTGCCCCCACGCCGCCGCCGACCGATGGCGCCACCGCGGCGACGCCGACCGGTGACACCGGTCCCGGCCTATGGTCCGCCCTCGCGATCCTGGCCGGCGCCTTGGTGGCGTCGTCCTGGATCCTGGTCCGTCGCACTCGGCTCGACTGACTGCGGCGCGTGGAGGACCACGGGACGACCGACTGGGTCCGGCCAGCGACAGCGGCCGAGCGCGCCGACGTCGAGTCGATGCACGCAGCGAACCGCGCGGCCTGGGACGAAGCCGCCGAACGCTACGAGCGCTGGCTCCCCGAGGCGATCGAGTTGATCGGGTCAGGTGGCACGAACCTGCTGCCGCCCGAGCTGGAGCTGATCGGCGATCTCCACGGACGTTGCGCCCGGGCGATCCATCTCCAATGTGCGGGCGGGCGCGACACCCTCTCCCTGTGGAACGCCGGCGCCACCGAGGTGGTGGGCCTGGACTTCAGCCCACGGATGCTCGACCTGGCTCGACGGTTGTCCGACGCCGTCCACGCGCCGGCCACCTGGATCGAAGCCGATGTCCTGCATACGCCCCATGACCTCGATGGCACGGCCGACCTGCTGTATACGGGTCGCGGCTCCTTGATCTGGCTCCAGGACCTCGATGCATGGGCCGCGGTGCTCCACCGGTTGTTGGCGCCGAGCGGACGGCTGGTCCTGTTCGAAGGTCATCCGGTCGAATGGCTCTTCGACGCCGATGTCGACGGGAACTGGATCGCGACCGACTACGACTACTTCGCCGGGGCGGAGGCATCCAAGGGCTGGGCACCCGAATATATCGACCAGCTCTCGATCGACGAGGCCGACCAGAGCTGGAAGTTCGCCCGCGCCTGGACCCTCGGCGAGGTCATCACGGCGCTCCTCGGGTCAGGATTGCGACTGGAGCGCGTCACCGAGCACCCGACCGACTGGTGGGGCGGCCACGGCGACATCCGTGCGGCGGAGCGTGGCCGGATCCCGCTCTCGTTCTCGGTGGTCGCCCGCCGCTAGGTGTCGTCCTCAGGCACAGCTAGGACCGGCCGACGCCGCTGAACGTCCCGTCCGCAGCGCGCAGCAGCGGCCCGGTCGCAAGGATCGCCGCACGGTCGATCGTCCCGAAGATGTGCGGGTAGATCTGCCCCGCGTCGTCGATGCGCCACGGCGACCCTGTCAGGTCGAGGTCGACGGTGAGCACGAGGAACGGCCGCAGATCCTCTCGGTAGTGCCGGTTCGCTGTTGTCAGCAGCTCCGTCTCGCCGTCCGTGCAGTGGATGAAGCCCTCGGTCGCGAGTGAGGCTGCGGCATACGGGAACGCCGGATCACTTGCGGACCACACCTCGACCGGCACGAGGTGAAAGGTCGGTCGCATCAGACCGGGCGGTCGTCGACCGAGACCCAGCGTCGGTCCAGGGCGAGATGGATGACCGTGGTCCGGTCGGCCGCGAGAGCGGCTCGCAGCGCCGGCTCGAATTCGGCATCGTGCTCCACCCGTACGCCGCGTGCGCCGCAGGCTTGGGCGACGGCTGCGAAGTCGATCGGCCCAAGGTCGGTGGCGATGCCCTGACCGCTTCCGCGGCGCTCCTGCCACATCCGGATGGTCCCGTACTGCTCGTTGTCGAAGACGATGACGATCACCCGCGCGTGTTCGCGGATCGATGTCTCGAGCTCCGCCATGGTCATGCCGAGCCCGCCGTCGCCGACGATCGCCACGACCGGTCGGTCGCGATGGACGAGGGAGGCCGTGATCGCCGCCGGGAGCGCGTAGCCCATGGCCCCGGAGGTGGGACCAAGGAATGTGCCGGGCCGGCGGAAGCGGAACCCGCGGGCCGTCCAGCCACCGAAGTTGCCGGCATCGATCGTGATGATCGCGTCGTCCGGCAAGGTCGCCCGCAGGGTCGCAACGATCTTGCCGGGATGGACGCCGGGACCGTCCCAATCGCCCCCATCCACCACCGTCTGCGCTTCCCACGTGGCCCGGTCGACCATGTTGTTCGCATCTCGTGCGACGACCCGGGCGGCGTCGAGGACCGCGCCGGCCATGAGCCGCTCGTTCGCGGCTCGCAGGAAGGATCGGGCGTCCGCTGCGATCGCGATCGTCGGCGCCGGCAGCCCGCCCTCACGGCGCGGCTCCAGATCGACGTGCGCCCAGCGCGTCGCGGCGGTCGGCCACGCGTATGAGTCCGTCGTGGGTTCGTTGAGCCGGCTGCCGATCACCAGCACGGCATCCGCGCGCTGCAGGCGCTCTCGGACGGCCGCCGGCGCGCTGTAGCCCGCCATCCCGAGATAAAGCGGGTGATCATTGGTCACGACATCGCCGCGACGCCAGCTCGCGATCACGGGCACGTGGAGCAGCTCCGCGAACCGGATGAGATCGGTCGACGTCCGGGCGCGCAGGACCCCGGCGCCGGCCAGGATGACCGGTCGCTCGGCCGAGACCAGGAGTTCGAGGACGCTCCGGATCTCCTCCGGGGTGGCCCGCGGGACCGGCGAGCGGGTCGCATCGGCCGCGATCTCGACCGCCGGTTCGTCGAGCAGGTCCTCAGGGAGCGACAGCAGGACGGGGCCGGGTCGCCCGTGGAGGGCTTCGCGCACGGCTCGAGCCATGAGTGCGGGCACCTCCGCGGCCGTGCGCGGCTCGGCAGCCCATTTGGCAAGCCCACCCAGGGTGGTCACCTGGTCGATCTCCTGGAACGCCTCACGGCCGCGGTTGGCGCGCTCGACCTGGCCCACGAGCGTGAACATCGGGGAGGAGTCCTGGCGAGCCGTATGGATCCCGATCGCCAGGTTCGCGCCACCGACGGCCCGGGTGCCGATCGCGGCGGCCGGCCGACCGGTGAGCTGTCCGTGCGCTTCGGCCATGAACGATGCTGCGCCCTCGTGACGCGTCGTGATCACACGGATCCCGGCATCGCCCAGAGCGTCCAGAAGCCCGAGGAAGGACTCCCCGGGCACCGTGAACGCGTAGCGCACGCCGGCCGCACGCAAGGCGTCGGCGATGGCTCGCCCGACGGTCCGCGGCCCATGAGCAATCTCCGGCTCCGACTCGACGACGCCGGCATCGGACGTGGACGTCGCGGCGGCCTCATCACGCTCCCGATCGGCCACGCGAGGATCGGTGGGATCGACGTGATCGGACTCGTCCAGATCCACGTCGTCCAGGCCTGCCTCCTGCGCCTCGACCAGGTCCGCCTCAGCCCCCGCGGCGACCTCGTCGGGTGTCAGGTGATCGGCGGCAAGCTCGTCCGACGCGGCCACCGCGTGGTCGAGTTCGCCCTCGAGCAGGTCGGGCGCGCGTTCGACCGCCGTGCCATCGGCATCGCCGGATGTGGGATCGGTGCCGGGCATCATGGGCGCTACCGGTAGTTCTCGAACTGCAGCGGGACTGCCTCGTCCAGCTCGCGCAGGCGGACGATCACCTTCTGGAGTTCGTCGCGGCTCTTGCCCGACACCCGGACCGCGTCCCCCTGGATCTGCGGCTTGGTCTTTGGGAACTCCTCGCGGATCAGCTTCGACAGTCGCTTCGCGACCTCATCCCCGAGACCGCGGCGGAGCTTGATGACCTGGCGGACCTTGTTGCCACCGGACGGCTCCACCTTGCCCCAGTCGAAGATCTTCAGCGAGAGGTTGCGTCGGATCGCCTTGGACTCGATGAGGTCCTTGACGGCCGCGGCACGGTATTCGTCATCGGTGACCAGGGTGAGCTCTTCCTTGGCCTGCTCGAGATCGACGGTGACGCCCTTGAAGTCGTAGCGCTGCTGGACCTCACGCCGGACCTGGTCCAGCGCGTTGCGCAGCTCCTGTTCGTCGAAGTCGCTCACGACGTCGAACGAGATGTCTCCGGCCATGGATCTCCCTCCTCCCCTATCCGCTGGTCGTGGACGAGCGGACGACCCATTCGCGCAGGCGAGCGATCCGACCATCGGCGGCCATCTCCAGGGTCATGAACCCGGCCTGCCTGGCCGGTGCGTCCGCGGGACGCTCGAGGTAGCTCGCGTGCCATGCGGCCAGCACGGTGTCGCCTGAGACCCAGTGCCGTTGGATTGTGAATTCGAGGTCGCGTTTCGTGGATGCGCCTCGAAGGAGGAGTGCCCGGAGCGCGTTGTGACCGACCAGCGGTGGCTCGAACGGGTCGGCCTGGTATTCGCCGTCGTCGCCGAACAGGGCCACCATGCCATCGCCATCGAAGCCCTCCCAGGCGTGCCCGAACATCGCAAGGAGATCGCCGGCCGCGGCGTAGTCGAGGGACATGACGGGTCGGTCCTCCTGGGGTGCGGTCATCCATGGTAGGACACCGCTCCTCCGCCCGTCCGTGGGCGCACTGCCCCGGTGCGCCGGTATCCTTGGGTCGTGCAGATCACCTTCCTGGGACAGGCCGGTCTCTTCATCGAGACCAGGGGCGTCAGCATCCTGTGCGACCCGTGGTTCAATCCCTCGTTCTTTGGGTCGTGGTACCCGTTCCCCGCCAACGACGGGATCGATCCCGAGCGGATCGGTCACCCGACCTACCTGTATGTCTCGCACCTGCATCACGACCATTTCGACCCGCGCTACCTGCGCGACCACGTCGACAAGCGGGCCACGGTACTGTTGCCCGCGTATCCGCTCGATGACCTCGAGAAGGAGTTGCGCGCGCTCGGGTTCGAGTCATTCATCAAGAGCGTCGATCTGGAGCCGTTCGAGGCAGGCCCGCTGACCCTCACCATCCACGCCCTGGTCGCCCCGACGGATGGCCCCATCGGGGACTCGGCCCTGCTGGTCGACGATGGCGAGGTACGTATCCTGAACATGAACGATTCGCGCCCGCCCGAACCCGACAAGCTGCTGGTCGACGGCCCGCTCGACGCGGCGTTCCTGCAGTTCTCGGGGGCCATCTGGTACCCGATGGTCTACGACTATCCCGACAACGCCCAGCAGGTCCTCGGGCACAAGAAGCGGGTCGCCCAGCTCGCCCGCGCATTCCGCTATATCGAGGTCCTCGACCCGGCGTTCGTGGTGCCGTCCGCGGGACCGCCGTGCTTCCTCGATGACGACCTGTTCGCCTACAACGATCTTGACGGGAACGAGTGGAATACCTTCCCCGACCAGCCCACCTTTCTCGAGTATGTCGCCGAGAAGGGCCGCGCTGGCGGACGGCTGATGCTGCCGGGAACGGTGGCCGACGTGTCCCCGGGACGGTTCGATGTCCGCCACCCGGTTGATCCCGCGACGATCTTCGACGACAAGCGCGCGTATCTCGAGGCCTATCAGCAGCGCAAGCGGCCGGTCATCGCCGCCGAGCGCGCGCGCTGGGTCCGGCCGCGGGTCGACCTCCTGCCCGCGCTCCAGGACTGGTTCGATCCGCTGCTCGAACAAGCCGACATGATCTGTGCCGGCATCGACCAGCCGGTCCTGCTCGACTGCACCGACCAACAGGTGATCATCGATTTCCACGAGCGTCGCGTCCGCCGCCCAGTCGAGGGCGAGGACCCGCGCTATCAGTTCACCGTCGCGCGTGACCTGATCGACCACCTCGTCTTCGACCACGTCGAGGACTGGGTGAACGAACTCTTCCTCTCGATGCGGTTTCGCGCGCATCGGCGCGGGCCGTTCAACGACTACCTGTACACGTGGTTCAAATGCCTGAACGTCGAGCGGCTCCAGTACGCCGAGGGGTTCTACGCGGAGCACGGCCCGACGCAGGGAACGTTCGAGCTGGCCGGCTACGAG
>JBBQLI010000055.1:0-22251 GCA_038327765.1 Candidatus Limnocylindrales bacterium
GGCCTGGCTCGACCGAGCGGTCGAGGAGGGCTTCATCGCGGCGCACCATCGCGGCCTCGTCCAGGCGGATCCAGACCTGGACGCCCTGCTCACGCGGTTCGCGGGCTGGGTCCCGCCGGCCTCGCGCTGGTCGGAGCCGCCGACCCCGTAGCGCAGCGTCCGGCCACGCCACCCCTCGCCGCGCGCAGCCGGGCCCCGTGCCCGCCTCCGGCCACTGGACCGCCGGGAGCACCATCCGACGTCGGACGAGTCCCGGACCTGGGTCTTGGCCGTCGACCGGCCCGCGCGGCGGTCCATAGGACGGAAGAATGTGCCATCGCTCGTCGTTTGGCTTCCTGGACGATCCAAGGGCGGCGGATCACTCGCGGACCCCTGGACGATCCAAGGCCGCGCCACGGATCTCTCCTACGGGGCCGTGCTCGGCTTCGGAGTCTGCGTCGGGATCGGTGTCGGCCATGCGATCGGGGCCACGCCCGGCGTGCTGAAGAGCGCGGCCGCCATCGCCCGGATCGCCTTGAGGTTTGGCACGAGCGATGAGCCGTACCTGGTGTCTTTCGTCGCCACCAGCGGATGGTCGATGACGGCCCTGGTCACGCCGCTTCCGCCGACCTCGTCCATGATCGCGGCGAGGTCGGTCAGGCGCGCGATCGGGATGTCGGAGACCACCGTCGTCTGGACCGCGCTGAGCAGGTCGGGCAGCTTGAAGAGCAGGTTCCCACCCTGCATGACCTTGCCCTTGAGCGCGATGAGGACCTGCTGCTGTCGGTCGGCGCGGGTGAAGTCGCTCTCGCCGACCGCCTTGCGGATCCGAGCGTACGCGAGCGCTTCGGCGCCATCGAAATGGTGCGGCCCCTTCGTGACCGCGAACCCGTTGTTGCTCGTGCCGATGCCCGGCAGGCCATACCCGTCATAGCCGGGGTCCGAGAGATCCCTCGCCACCTTGATATCGACGCCGCCCACGGCATCGATCATCTTGATGAAGCCGCCGAAATCCATCTTCGCGTAGTACTGGATCGGGATCCCCAGGAGCGCCCCGACCGCATGCTCGAGCGTGGCGTAGCCGCCGGCGGGGAAGGTCGCGGGGTGGCTGTCCGCATAGGACATCAGCGAATTGAGCTTCGGCCCGAACGAGTTCCCGTCACCGAGCGGCGCGTTCACGATGTCGCGCGGCACGGACACCATCGACACCGTGTGACCGACCGGATCGAGCGAGACCACCATCATCGTGTCCGTCAGGACTTCGGTCCGCTTCTTCGTGGCATCGACGCCGATGAGCAGGACGTTGATGCGCTCCGTATCCGTCGGGGAGGGCGGCGCGCTCTGCTGCGGGCCGCCGTTGGCCGTCAGGACCTGTCCTGCGAAGATCGTCCGAAAGGCGTCGCCGGCGATCGATGCGTAGCGCCACGCCACCAGATGCGGCACCGCGACGACCAGCGCGATGAGCAGGATCCCGACGATCCCGAGGCGACCGGTGGGACCGTGCCGGCTGGTGTCCAGGAAGGCCTGACCGACGGCCAGCAGCCGCCAGACCAGGATCAGCACGTTCAGGACGAGCAACACGCTCAGATTGGTCGGCTGGATCGCCCATGCCGCCAGCTTGGTGAGGGATTCCAGCCGCATGACGAGCAGCGCGACGATGATGACGATCAGGGACGGGATGAGGAACCAGCTGGCGAGCTGCGTGCGTCGGTTGAACGCCTGGCCGAGTCCGGGGAGGATGGCCGACAGACCCGCCGCGACGAGGCGGCGACGGTCGATGGGTCCGGTCTCTTCCCGGATGCGGCGGGCTTGCACGCGAGCTCAGCTCCTCAGCGGATGGATGTCGGTCGCCCGTGGCCGCTGCCGAGTCTAGCGCCCGGTCGAGGAAGACGACATGGTGACGCCGGGCGATCGATCAGCCTGCCAGTGATCACCCGGCGTCTGGGCGTTGGACGACTCGACGCAGCGAGGCGTGACGCGGAGTGGCTCGCACGGATCAGCTGATCGGGACGTAGCGGCAGCGGCAGACGTCGCGCGTGCAGCCGGCGACGGGGAGCGGCGGCGCCTTGCGCGGGCGATAGCGCTTCGATCCGGCGGTGACGCACGTCGGGCACGCCGTTGCGACGGGTCGGATCTCGACCGCCTTGATCCCGAGCTCGACGTAGCTGCGCAGGATGTCCTGGCGTTTGACGACTTCGACCTTGTTCCGGCGGCGGACCTCTTCCTTGACGCGCCCAGCGTGGATCGAGCGCCATGAGAACGAGGCGACGTCGACCTGATCGGCGCGCAGCAGATGACGGACCCCTTCGGGACAGGTCCGGACCGAGATGGGTGTGCCGCAGGCGGGACAGGCGGAGCGAGCCTTCGGCAGCCGCGTGAGGATCGTCCGGCAGGTCGGGCAGTCGCGCCGGTCATAGGCGACGCCGTCACGCTGCGCCACGATCCGTGTGTGGACCGGCGGTCGGCGCGCGCGCGTCCGCGTGGGGGCGTCCGCGGGTTCGGCCACTCCGCGTGGAGGACGACCCGTCAGGCGACGAAAGAGGCTCACGCCGCGTGTCCCATGGCCGAAGTCTAGGACAGGCTCGGCGACCACGGGTCGAACGAGACCCGTGGTCCAAGGAGATTCGGCGCACGGGCGTCGCGGCTCGGCGGCCGTATCATGATCACGCCCAGCGGGCCGGCGGGGAGTAGCGTAGTTGGTAACGCACGTGCTTTGGGAGCACGAGATCGTGGGTTCGAGTCCCGCCTCCCCGACCATCACCTGAGGAAGTAGATGATGGTCGACGACGTCCGATGGATGTCTCAGGCCGGCGCGGCCACCTCGACCGCGCCGTCGGCGGCCCGCCGACGGGCGCCACGCATCCGGTAGAACGAGCCGAGGAACGCGATCACGAGGACCGCCATCAGACTTGCGACGATCGGCAGGCTCGTTCCGCCACCCGGCGTAGACGAGATCGCCGCGACGTCGGTCTGCGGGACGAGCGATCCCGCTGAGCAGGACGGTCGCGTGATGACATTCGTATCGAGCGTCACGGCGCCGTTGCGCGCGAACGCTCGCCCGATGAGTCGTGCGTTCGTGGTAAACGTGATCGACGATGAGGCAAGGATGTTGCCCGCGAACCTTGTCCCGGTCCCCAGGGTGGCCGAGCTGCCCACGCGCCAGAAGACGTTGCAGGCCTGGGCGCCGTTGATGAGGCTGACCCGGCTGTTCGATGCTGTCACGAGCGTGGAGGCGGCCTGGAAGATGAAGACGGCATTCCGATCGCCGCGCCCGTCGAGGACCAGCCGGCCCGTAAGGCCGAGTGTCCCGGCGGACGTCCGATAGACGCCCGGTCGCAGCGTTCGTCCGCCCAGTTCCGTCGGGATCGTCGAGACTGGCGTCCGGCCCCTGGCGGAGACGTATGCCGAGGTCAGGCTCCGCTTTGCCCGAAGCGCCGAGCCATCGGCCTTGTGCAGTGTCCCGTGCAGGGTGACTGAACCGAAGCCGGTGACGGACGTGCCGGGATGCAGCCCGACATTCCCCGTGATGGTCGTCGGGCCGGTGTTCGTGATCGTCGCGCCGGCAAGGACGGCGAAGCTCGTCGCGGATCCCAGGCCGACCTGCGGCTGAGCGGCCATCGAAGTCCCAGCGAGGAGGAGCGTGAGCAGGCCTGCCAGCCCGACCGTTCGGAGTGCTTTCATCGTGCGCGCCTTTCAGGGATCGAGCCGGTCCACCTGACCTCGACCTGAAAGCGTGGCCCAGCTTCCGGCGCGCGACAAGGAAGGATTACCCCCCTTGTCGCCGACCCACCCACAGAGCCGCGGCTCGAGTCCCGCCTCCCCGACCATCCTCAGCCGATGCGGTAGTAGTCCCAACCCGATAGCCAGGCCCGTCGCGCGCGACCGTCGATGACCGTATCGAAGCGGAGGCGTTCCGGCCCGAGCCGGTCCGTGCCGACCCGGAACCAGCCACGCGCCATCGGGAGGAGCGGCTGGGCGTCGTCGAAGCCGTCCGGCCCCTCGGGGAAGGTGAGCCATAGCTCCGGCCCGCGCGCTTCGATGGCGAACACAGGGATCCACGGATCGTGGCTCCGATACGTCCCCACCAGAACTGCCTGCTCCGCCGCCGGGACCTCGGCGACGGCCAGGCCTTCTCCGCTCTCGTCATCGATGTCGACGAGCTGCTCAATGACCTCGCTGGCGGGATCGCGGCCGTCGCGGACCGCCCGGACCTGTCGGATCGCCAACCGCGCCAGCGAGTTCGGGTTGCCGATCGGTCCGTTCTGAAGGACCGCGACGCCGATCCCGGCCTCGGGATCCCACTGCATCCCCGCGAGATAGCCGACCATCCCGCCGCCATGCCCGAGATACCCGCGACCGTCGATCAGCCTCGGCAACAGCGCCATCCCGTAGCCGTACGAAGCGCGGGCGACCACTGGGGTCGCCATCTGGGCGACGATCCCGGTCTCGTCGGTCATGAGCCACCGGACGAACGCGGCGAGATCCGCCCCGGTCGCGGCCACGGACCCATCCGCCGTGTCGGTCTCCAGCCATGTCGCTGGTGCGAGCGCATCGCCGTCGCTCCATGGACGGTCGTCGTGGACGGGGCCGTAGCCGACGGCCATCCGATGCCGGAGGTCGTTCGTGATGGCGGGTTCGCTCTGGTCATCCCGACGGGTTCGAGGATCCGTCGCCGGATGACCACTGGGTATGACGTCCCTTCGATCGCGGCGATGACCAGACCCAGCGCCTTGTAGCCGACGTTGGAGTAGTGGAACCGTCGACCCGGCGCCGACCCTGGCGGCAGGTCGCGCAGCCGCCAGACCTGGAACGTGGCCTCGGGCGTGCCGTCCACGCCAGCCGAGATGCCCCCGGTGTGACTCAGCAGGTGCCGCAGCGTGATGGCGCCACCGGTCCGCGGAACGCGAAACCAGGGCAGGTAGCGGAAGACCGGGTCGTCGATGTCGAGGCGTCCCTCGCGCGCCAGCTGGAGGATGACGACCGCCGTGAACGCCTTGCCGATCGATCCCACCTCGAAGAGCGTGCTCTCCGTCACCGGGCGACCGCCGCTCACGTCGGCGAGACCAGCGACACGAGAGACGACAAGGCCATTGCGATCCGTGACGGCAAGCGCCAGTCCCGGGACCGCACCGTCGCCGCGGTAGGCATCGATGCTCGCGTCGAGCGCCCGGGTGAGCGTTCCGTCTGCGGGGAAGCGGTTCGGCATCGACGTCATGATGCTCGCTCGCGAGCCGGGCATGATCGTCGTCCCGTCTCGCCCGGCCGGTCTTCAGCTGACGCTCTTCAGCCCGAAGCCGGGATCATGACCGGACCTGACTCCTTGCCATGGCAGGATCGAGCGATGACGGATCCCACCGATATCCGGCTCGACCTCGCGATCGCGCCGCTGATCCCCAGCCGCCTCGCCGATCTCGCGACGCTCTTCGATCAGGGCGGTGACGCGAAGCGCTGCTGGTGCAGCTCGTTCCGCGTGAGTGGACGGGACGAATTCACTCGTCGACCCGACGACAATCGGGCGCTGCTTGGCGCTGCCGCCCAGCGCGGTCCCGCGCCGGCGCCCGGGCTCCTTGCGTACCGCGCCGATCGAGTCGTCGGATGGGTGGGCCTTGCGCCGCGGACCGACTTCGACCGCCTGACGACCGCGCGGGTCCTCGCCCCGGTCGACGATCGCCCGGTCTGGTCGATCGTCTGTTTCGTGGTCGGTCGCCGCGAGCGCGGTCAGGGCATCGCTCGAGCGCTGCTGGACGCGGCCATCGACCACGCTCGAGCGGCCGGGGCGACCACGCTGGAGGCCTACCCAGCTGAGATCGACGGCGGACGGATCTCGGCATCCAGCGCGTACAAGGGCACGCTCTCGATGTTCGAGCGGGCCGGGTTCACGGTCGTCGCCCGTCGCCAGGCGAACCGCTCGACCGCGGTCCGTCCGATCGTCCGCCTGGAGCTCTAGGCCCGGTCGTCGGTCAGCCGCGGATCGCGATCGAGATCGCCAGGATTGCGAACCCGCCGATCACGACGCCCGACACCACGTTGATCGTCCGTAGCCAGGTCCGGGTGATCCGCGACCTCAGCGCGCCCACGCCCGTGGTCAACAGCACCCACCACGCGCCGGAGCCCGCGAAGACGCCCAGCGTGATCAGGGCCGACTCCCCGGTATCCGCGCCCGTCACGCCAAGCCCCGCGAAGAGCGCCCCGAACGAGAGGATCGTCATCGGGTTCGTGAGGGTGAGCCCCAGGATCGACAGGTAGGCGCCGGGCAGCCCGCCCCGTCGTTCGACGACGACCGCTTCGGACCCGGGCTTCGCACGGGCCGTCTTCCACGCAAGCCATAGCAGGAAGAGGCCGCCGACGAGACCCAGGATGCGTCGCCCATCCACGAGCAGATCGGTGACCGCGGAGAGACCGAAGGCAGCGATACCCCCGTACGTGGCATCGGCGGTGGCCACGCCGAGACCGGATGCCAGCCCGACGACCCGTCCCTCCGCCAGCGTCCGGCGGATGACGAGCAATGAGATGGGTCCCACCGCTGCGGCGATGGTGAACCCGAGAGCGAGCCCCTTGATGAGCAGGAGCGGATCCATGGCCAATGCCTCCAGAAAAGGAGAACGCCCCCAGCATCGCTGCTGAGGGCGGTCGTCGTCCCGTGTCGAGAGCGCCCGATCGGGCGCAGCGCGTCAGGTCAGCGAGCCCTCCGTGGGCTGCCGCTGCAGGGAGCTCGCGGTCCGGCTCGCGCGCTTGATATGCATCGAGGGAGGGTGCCCGACGGCACCGGCCGTTGTCAATGCTCGTGTGGCGCGATGACCGGGCGTGGGTATGATGCGAGCGATGGAGACACTTCGACGCGGGACACGTGCTCGCCGACTCGACGACGCCGCAACGAAGGCGTCGAATGGCACGAGCCACGAATCCGACGCCCGGCCGCCAGCCGCGCCCGTCGACGCAGACCTCTTCCCGGATCGCGCCACGCGGCTCGCTGTCGACGGCGGGGCTGCCAGCGCCAAGTTCCGTGCACTCCTCGCCGAGGGGACGCCGATCGCTGCCGACGGCGCGATGGGCACGATGCTCTTCCAGTCCGGACTCCAGTTCGGTGATCCGCCCGAGGTCTGGAACCTCGCGCACCCCGATGTCATCCGCCGCATCCATCGCGGCTACCTGGAGGCCGGCTCGCGGATCCTCCTCACCAACACGTTCGGTGGCAACCGTGCGCGGCTTCGGCTCAGCGGCCACGCGGATCGCGTCGACGACCTCAACCGGACCGCCGCGATCCTCCTGCGCGCCGAAGTCGACGCGTTGGGCGGGCACGCGCTGGTCGCTGGCGACATCGGCCCCACCGGTGAGATCGTGGAGCCACTCGGGACCCTGGCGTACGACGACGCGGTCGACATCTTCCGCGAGCAGGCCGCGGCGCTCGTCGCCGGTGGCGTCGACCTGATCTGGATCGAGACGATGTCCGACCTCAACGAGATCAAGGCCGCGATCCAGGGCGTGCGCTCCGTCGCACCGGGCATCGCGCTCATCACCACGATGACGTTCGATACGCGCGGCCACACGATGATGGGCGTCACCCCGGAACAGGCCGTGGCGGCGCTGGTCGGCTGGGGTGCGGACGCGATCGGTGGCAACTGCGGCAACGGGCCGGATGAACTGTTGCCCGTGATCGCCAAGATGCGCGCGGCCGCAGGCGATGACGTGGTCCTCGTCGCGAAGTCGAATGCCGGGATGCCGGAGCTCGTCGACATGCGCGCTGTCTACCGCTCGGATCCCTCGACCATGGCTGAGTTCGGGCTGGCGATGCATGCGGCCGGAGCGACCATCGTCGGCGCCTGCTGTGGCAGTACGCCCGATCATCTGCACGCGATGTCCGCGGCGCTGCTCGCCGCCTCGTGACACGCCCGCTCAAGGTCGGCGTCCAGCTCCCCGAGGTCGAGCGCGAGGTCCACTGGCCGGAACTGCTCGACATGATCCGGGCTATCGAGGATCTCGGGTACGACTCGATCTGGCTGGGCGAACACCTGCTCTATCGCTGGCCCGATCGCCCGTCGCGTGGACCCTGGGAAGCGTGGACGATGATGGCGGCCGTCGCAGCCGTCACGTCACGTGTCGAGTTCGGCCCGCTGGTCGCCTGCACCAACTTCCACAACCCGGCGCTGCTCGCCAAGCAGGCGGCGACCATCGACGAGATCTCGGGTGGCCGGTTCATCCTCGGTCTCGGGGCCGGCTGGAACGAGAACGACTTCCGCTCGTTCGGCTTCCCGTACGACCACCGCGTCGAACGCTTCGCGGAGGCCTTCACGATCATCCGCACGCTGCTGCGCGATGGCGCCATCGACTTCGATGGACGGTTCTACCAGGCGCGTGATTGCGAACTGCTGCCGCGTGGCGGCCGAGCTGGTGGTCCGCCCCTGCTGATCGGATCGAATGGCCCGAGGATGCTGCGCCTGACGATGCCCTATGCCGACGCCTGGAACACGTGGTTCGAGGGCATCGACAACGCGCCGGAGGGGGTTGCCCGGCTGCGCGAGGTCGTCGATGAGGCGTGTCGTGACGTGGGCCGCGATCCGCTCGCCGTCGAACGGACCGCGGCGGTCCTGGTCCAGATGCCCGGCGGCGGCGGCCGCCTCCAGGGGAGCGACGCGACGGCGTTCGGGTTGTCCGGCTCCATCGACGAGCTGGCGGAGACACTTCGCGGGTTCGCCCGAGAGGGTCTCGGACATGTGCAGCTCGTGATGGATCCGATCACGCTGGACTCGATCCGCGCATTCGCGCCGGTCCTGGAGCAGCTCGACCGCGACTGACCAGCGGGTCCGGCTGCCGACTCCGCGGGTCCGGTGCGCCGATGCGCATGGCAGGGACCTTGGTCGGGGGCCGCCGCGCACGAACCTCGTGCTAGCATGCCGGGCGAAATGCGAGATTCGAATCCCCTGACGTCCCGGCGCATCGGCCGCTGGCTGGCGCTTGGGCTCGTGGTCGGGCTGATCGCCGCGGCCTGCTCCAGTCAGGCGCCCTCGCCCAGCGCGACCCCCAGCGCGACACCTGTGGCCCCCACCCCGACGCCGGATCCGCATCTCGTCGCGCCTGTCTCCGCGGATGTCATCTTCCGTGCGTTCACGGGCGCCGGACTGAAGGTCGTCGCCAACAACGCCGGCTCCGGCGCCAGCGGCGAACCCGTGCGCTCGATCAATGCGACCTACCTGGGCTGGCCGTTGATCATCAGCGAGTACAGCTCGGTCAAGGCGCTCCTCGCAGCCACGCCCTGGAAGGATGCCGAACTTCCCGGCCAAGGCGAGCCGCCGATCGCATTGACCGGCCTGAACATCCTCGTGACCTGGGGTCCCACGACCGGCGCGATCCCGCCGACCCCCGACGACGCACACCTCATCGCGACGCGCGGCCTGATCGCGATCATGGATCCGCTCCTCTGGCCGCTTCGCGCCAGGTCGATCGTGAGCGTCACCCTGCCGGACCACACGCCCACACCCAGCGCGTCGCCATCCCCATCGCTCAAGCCGACGGCGACCCCCAAGCCCACGAAGAAGCCCAAGCCAAAGCCCACCCCCAAGCCCACCAAGAAGCCGAAGGGATGACGTTCGCATGACTGACCCAGGCCGGCCAACGCGGGCAAGCCGATCCTCGAACCGATCGGCGGAGGATGTCTCGGCCCTTGACAAGCGGATCATCGAGCACCTCCAAACCGATGGCCGGCGCCCGTTCACGCAGATCGCCGCCGACCTTGGCGTCTCGGAGGCAGCCGTCCGCGCTCGCACCAATCGGCTGATCGAGCGCGGCATCCTCCAGGTGGTCGGGGTCACGGACCCACTCAAGCTGGGCTTCCACCAGATGGCCATGATCGGGATCCGTTGCCAGAGCGACCGGCTCCTGTCCGTGGCGGAAGAGCTCGCGGCCATGCCCGAGGTCGACTACGTGGTCATCACGGCCGGGACATACGACCTGCTCGTCGAAACGGTCTGCGAGGACAACGAGGCGCTGCTCCATTTCCTCGCCGACCGCTTGCGTGCCATCGAGGGCGTCCGCGAGACGGAGACGTTCGTCTACCTGCGGCTGGTCAAGCAGACGTATCAGTGGGGCGCTCGCTGAAGACGCGCCGCAGCAGACGGTGCGAGACGGCACCGAACATCGCCGAACGGACCTCCCGCCCGCTAAGATGCCCACAGGCCGAGCGCACGCCCGTGTAGCCCGAGCCTCACGGTCGTCCGTCTGGAGTCAACGCGTTGCCGGTCGAGGTGATCGTCGCCCTGATCATGGTCGCGATCATCGGCAATCTCGTGCTGATGGCGCGCATCATCGCGCCTGCATTCGCGTCCGTGCTTTCGCCGACCCCAGCGCCGAAGTCGCCCCGGCCGATCGCGCGACCGACCGTCGTCCCGGCGCCGAGCACGAGCCCGATCCCCCCGGAACGTGACTGGGACGACGAGCCCACCACACACGAGCGTGTCGCGCGTGTGGTCACGTGGCTGTTCCTCATCGTCACGGGTCTGACCGTCGCCGCCACCGGTCTCTGGCCAGGGACCCAGCAGATCATCTTCGTGCTCCTTCTCTTCGCCGGACTCACGGTGATCCTGCTCCAGGACCTGCTGCCGGCCGATGCGCTGGGCTCCTCCCGGTTCGTGGTCCAAGGGACGCTGGCGCTCAGCGGTGCTTCGATCCTGGTGGGACTCACCGGCGGCGTGGCGAGCCCGTTCTTCTTCACCTTCCCGCTCATCGTGGTCGGGGCGGCGCTGGTGGTGATGCCGGCGGTCACGATCGGCCTCACGATCGTCGCCACGGGCGGCTTCCTGGCTTCCGTCGCGCTCGGTTCGCCGCTGGCGACCGACTGGACATCGGCGGGTCCGATGGTCGTGATCGACATCAGCGCGCTCTTCCTCCTGAGCTACGTCGCCATGGTCATCAGCAACGACCAGCGCGAGGCACGCGACGCGGCGATCCGCCTGTCCACGATCGACCCGCTCACGGGGCTCTTCAATCGCGGCTACTTCTTCAACGCGATCGACCGTGAGCTGTCGCGCACGGCGCGTTCGGGCCGGGGCTTCTGCCTCCTGATGATGGATCTCGACGAACTCAAGGCCATCAACGACCGGCTCGGCCATTTCTACGGGGACCGGGTCCTGCGCGGCATCGCCGCTGTCATCGACTCCGGCGTCCGGCGGATCGATACCGCGGCCCGCTATGGCGGCGATGAATTCGTGGTCGTGCTGCCGGAGACCGACCCGACAGGCGCCTTCATCGTGGCGGAGAAGATCCGCATCGGGGTGCGCTCGATGGTGCTGGACCTGCCAGGTGGCGCCCCCCGCCCGACGCTCTCGATCGGCGTGGTGAGTTACCCGAACGACGGTCGCAGTGTCGACGAGCTGATGATCAACGCCGATGCCGCCATGTATGCATCGAAGCGAGGTGGCAAGGACCGCGTCACCGGCACGCCCGGTCTTCTGGCCCTCACCGGCTAGGGTACGGCGGCCGGTGTAGCATCCGACCGTGAGCGACCCCGACGACCGACCGACGAGCCCGCGCGGCTTCTCCACTCGCGCGATCCGCGCGGCCTCGCGCATCCCGCATCCCCAGCAGACGCCGACCAGCGTGCCGATCTACCACCCGCCGTCGACGTCGCACCGCCAATCATCCGAGGCCGAGTTCCTCGACGCCGGGATCACCCCGGGTCTGCTGCGCGTCTCCGTGCGTCGCGAGGATGTCGAGGACCTGGAAGCGGACTTCGCCGAGGCCCTCGCCGCGGCGGCCCGGACCACCCGCGCGTCAACCGCCTCAGCCGTCTAGGGAGTCCGTCATCGCGACCCCGGCGGCGATCTCGACTGCCTCGGCCCGCCCCGTCGATCCCAATATCCTGGCCCGCATCGGGAAGGGCCTGTGGGATCTGCTGACGTCCGTCGACTTCGCGGTCGCCCAGATCGTGGTGCTCTCGCTCCTGGCCGTCGTCGGCATGACGATCCGCCAGCTCCCTGATTTCGCGCTCCGCAGCGCCAGCGATTACGCGAACGCGATGGATGACATCCACGCCCGGTACGACCCGGCGTTCGGTGCCTCGATCGTCAACGTTCTCGAGCGCCTGCAGGTCTTCCAGATCTTCAAGTCGACCTGGTTCAGCGTGGGTCTCGTGGTCCTCGTGGTGTCGATCGTGGTCTGCACGCTCGACCGGACGCCGCGGCTGTGGCGCGGGGTGGTCACCGTTCGGGTCGACCAGCCGGACGCGTTCTTCGATCCGGTCCGACCGGATCGCGCCGTGATGGGCGGCGTCCCGCTCGAAGGGGTGCGGACGGTCCTCCGCCGACGCGGGTTCCGGACGCGCGAGGTCACGAGCGCAGACGGGACGACCTACGTCTACGGCGATCGCCACCAGTACACCAAGATGGCGACCCTCTTCACCCACACCAGGCTCGTCCTGTTCCTCATCGCGGCTGCAGTCACGTCGCGACTTGGAGACGAGCAGGGACTGGTCGTCCCGGTCGGGCAGTCGCTGACGGTCCAGCCCATAGGCACGCCGGACCTGCTGCTCGTGAAGAACATCGACTTCGAGGCGCCGGGTCTCGAGACCGGACAGGCCACCGACTTCACGACCGACCTGGCCGTCTACCAGAACGGTCAGCAGATCGCGCGCAAGACGATCCGGGTGAACGATCCGCTGACGGTCGGCGGCTACTCGTTCCATCAGAACGGGTTCGGCCCGGCACCCTACCTGGTCATCAAGGACAGCGCGGGCAAGCCGCTCTGGGATGCGGCTGTGCCGCTGACCGATTCAGCCCAGGACTCGCCCTACGGGATCCTGACCGTGCCCGGCCGCGACATCGGGCTCCAGCTGTTGCTGACCAAGGACGACTCGGGCGCAGGCGTGCTGCTGATCCTGCCGTACCGGTCGCTCGGCACCGACGCGAACGGGGATCCGATCCCGCAGAACCTGGACCCGCTCTACCTGACCAAGGGCGAGACCCGCGTCTCCGACACGCTCGGGATGTCGATCAAGCTCAAGGACGTCGGCGAGTACACCTTGCTCATCGCGAAGAAGGACCCGGGGCAGGGGATCGTGTGGCTCGCCTTCCTGTGCCTCATCGCCGGTATCACCATCACGTTCTACCTGCCCCGCCGACGGGTATGGACGCGTCTGGGCCGCAACGGTCAGTTGAGCATCGTCTGGCTGTCGGACCGCTACATCGATGTCGAGCGCGAATTCGGCACGCTGCTCGACGACCTGGTCGCGGCCCGCGGGCCCACCTGACGACGGCGCCGCAACCGTCGTTCACGACGCGCAAAGTTGCGGCCCACGCTCGGTACTGAATCGCAACCCGACCCGCTGGTACCCTCTCGGCAAGGCCTTGGGGCGGGCGTCCGTCGCGCGAGATGCGCGGTTCGCCGTGCCCGCCATTCCGGTAATGCCGTCACCGACAGGAGTCCCCATGACCGCCCGCAGCAAGGCCATCGCCGCGATCGCCGACCAGAAGGTCGGCTCCACGCAGGACTACCTCGAGCACGCGGGCCAGGAGATCTACGGCCAGTACGTGTTCCACGAGGACGCCCAGCGCGAGTACCTCGCCAAGCCGATCTTCAAGAAGCTGCGACGGACCATCGATGGCCATGAGCCCTTCGATCCGGCCATCGTCGACGCGGTCGCGCATGGCGTGAAGGAATGGGCGATGGCGCATGGCGCCACCCACTACACGCACTGGTTCGTGCCGATGACGGGCTCCACCGCCGAGAAGCACGACTCCTTCCTGAACCCGGCCGGCGAAGGCCGGACCGTGGCCGAGTTCTCGGGCAAGACCCTGGTCCAGGGCGAGCCGGACGCCAGCTCCTTCCCGTCCGGCGGGATCCGCGCCACCTTCGAAGCCCGCGGCTACACCGCGTGGGATGTCACCAGCCCGATCTTCCTCCAGGTGGAGCCGAACGGCGTCACCCTGACGATCCCGACCGCTTTCGTCTCGTACACCGGCGAGGCCCTTGACCACAAGATCCCGCTCCTGCGATCGCAGGAAGCCCTCGGTCGCGAGGCCCTCCGCGTGCTCCGCTGGTTCGGCAACACCAATGCGTCCCGCGTGTTCACGAACATCGGGCCGGAGCAGGAGTATTTCCTGGTCGATCGCCGGCTCGCCGAGCAGCGACCGGACCTCGTCCTGACCGGGCGGACCTTGTTCGGTGCTCCGTCGCCGAAGGGTCAGGAGCTGGAGGATCAGTACTTCGGCTCGATCCGCGACCGGATCCTGGCGTTCATGATGGATCTGGATCGCGAGCTGTGGCGCCTTGGCATCCCGGCGAAGACGCGGCATAACGAAGTGGCGCCCGGCCAGTTCGAGATGGCGCCCGTCTACGAGCCCACCTCGGTCGGCTCCGACCACAACATGGTCGTGATGGGCCTGATGCGGAGGATCGCCCGCCAGCACGGCCTGACGTTCCTCATCCACGAGAAGCCGTTCGCCGGCATCAACGGATCGGGCAAGCACAACAACTGGTCGATGGGCACGGACGAGGGCGAGAACCTGCTCGACCCAGGCAACGACCCCCATGCCAACGCCCAGTTCCTCGCGTTCCTCGTGGCCGTCATCCGGGCGGTCAACGAGCACGCCGACATCCTTCGTGCGGGCATCGCGGATGCGGGTCAGGACCATCGCCTTGGCGCCAACGAGGCGCCGCCGGCGATCATGTCGATCTTCCTCGGCTCGCAGTTGGCCGATGTCGTCGACCAGCTCGGCAAGGGCGCCGCCTCCACGTCCAAGAAGGGCGGCTCGATGCAGCTTGGGGCGACCTCGCTGCCCGAGCTCCCCAAGGACGCCACGGATCGCAATCGGACCTCGCCGTTCGCCTTCACCGGCAACAAGTTCGAGTTCCGCGCCGTTGGGTCGTCCGCTCCGATCTACTGGCCGCAGACCGTGCTCAACACGGCGGTCGCCGATTCGCTCGCACAGCTGGCCGACGATCTGGAGAAGCTGCCGGCTGGCGATTTCGAGGGTCTGACCAAGATCCTGTCGGGGATCGTCAAGGCCAACAAGCAGGTCCTCTTCGAGGGCAACGGCTACTCCGAGGAATGGCATGCCGAGGCGGCCAAGCGTGGTCTGCCGAACAATCGGACGACGGTCGACGCCCTGCCATCGCTGACCACGGACCGGGCGAAGGCGCTGTTCACGCGCTTCGGCGTCCTGTCCGAGCGCGAGCTTGCGTCGCGCGTCGAGATCAACTGGGAGCGGTACGTCAAGGTCAGCAACATCGAGGCCAACTGTGCCCTGGACATCGCCAAGACGATGATCGTGCCGGCCGCGGTGCAGTACCTCGGGCAGTTGGCGGCCGCGGGCGCGGGCAAGGGCATCGCCCACGTCAGCGACGGCATCTCCAGCAGGGTCGACACCCTCGTCGAGGCGATCCACGCGCTCGAGCACGCTCAGCACGAGGCCCACGAGACGGATTCCGTCCAGGCGGAAGCCCGCGTGTTCGTGGATTCCGTGATCCCGGCACAGAACGCCCTGCGTGAGGTGGTCGACGACCTGGAGACCTTGGTGGCCGACGACCTGTGGCCGCTGCCCAAATACCGCGAGCTGCTCTTCCAGTTCTAGGGGCCGCCCCGGGTTCTGGCACCGCCGCCCTGGCTGCGGGCGCCGCCTGCGTGGGTCGGCGCGGCTGCATGTCGTGAGCGCGGCTGCGTGGGTCGTTGCGGCTGCATGTCGTGAGCGCGGCTGCGTGGGTCGTTGCGGCTGCGTGGGTCGTTGCGGCTGCCTTGGATCACCCCGGAACCGTCCGACGACTGAGCTGGCCGTCCGTCGTCAGTTGGGTCGTGGGGAGCGCCATCTGACCGAGGAAGCCCGGTTTGGCCCTGTCCGGCGGTGGTTCGTCGGTCGTTTGGCCTCGCCACCGGTCCAGGGACGAGGCACCCGCGTCGGTCGTTGGCCTCGCCGCCGGTCCAGTGACGAGGCACCCGCGGCGGTCCAGTGACGAGGCACCCGCGACGGTCTGACCCGCCCCGCCGAGCCGCCCCGCCGAAACCCTCCTCGCGACGCGAGTTGGCCCAGCCTGATAGGCCAACGATGCCTCACCATACGCGGATGCTCCCCGACACCCGGATCAGACCGATGCGGTCGCTTGGCCTGTTGTCCGTCGCGCACGCGGTCAACCACGCTCAGGCGGTCCTGCTGCCGCTGATCTTCCTCAAGATCATCGACGAGTTCCATGTCGGCGTGGACACGATCGCCTTCCTCGCGGCGTTCGGGTCGTTTTCCTCCGGCGCGATCCAGCTCTCGTACGCGGGCCTGACGCGGATCGTCTCGCGACGGCGACTGCTCGGCTTCGGCGGGATCCTGTTCGGTGGCGGGTTCGCGCTCCAGGCCCTGGCGACCAGCTTCCCGACCTTCGCGATTCCCAACGTCCTGTCGCGCATCGGCGGCTCGCCTCAGCATCCGGTCGGCAACGGCCTGCTCGCGGAGCAGTTTCCACCCGAGCGGCGCGGCTTCGCGATCAGCGCCCATATCGCGGGCGGGAATGTCGGCACGGTCATCGTGGCGCTCAGCGGTCCACTCGTGATCAGCCTGGTCGGGTGGCGCGGGGCATCGGTGGTCTTCGGCCTCCCGGCGATCGCGATCGCCCTCGCCATCCTGCTGCTCGTGCGCGAACGAGGCTCGGATCGGCTCGCGGCGCGTCAGGAAGGATCCGTTCGCTCGGCGCTGGGCCGGATCGTCCGTGACCGCGACCTGCGTTGGCTTTACCTGACCTCGATCCTCGGTGGTGGGGGACGAGGGCTGGGCGTCGTGAACCTGTTCGTGCTGCTCTATCTCACCAAGGTCATCGGTGTCGGGGACACCACGGCCTTTGTCATGTATGCGGCGCTGATGATCTTCTCGGTGCCCATGCCGCTCGTCGTCGGCTGGCTGAGCGATCGGTTCGGGCGCAAGCCGCTCATCGTGGGCGTCTACGCTGGTGGGGCGGTCGGGTTCGTGGTCTTCCTGCTGGCCGGTTCGAACCTGCTGGGTCTGTGGGTCGGCCTCGCGCTCATGGGCCTCTTCAGCTTTGCCGAGAGCCCGCAACTCCAGGCCCTGCTCGCGGACATCGCCGCACCGGCGATCCGCGATGCCTCGTATGCGGTCTATTTCACGATGGCGTTCGGGGTGGGCTCGCTGTGGACCGTCGTCTACGGGCTGGTGATCGATGCGCAGGGCGAGTCCGCGGGCATCCCGACCGTCTTCCTGATCATGTCCATCACGTTCGTACTGGCGGCGCTGGCCACGCTGCCGATCCGGGCCGACCAGCGGGCGAAAGCCAACGCCGCCCACGAGGCGACCCTGCTCGACTGACCGCGTGTGCGCCCTGAGCGCGGCCCTGAGCGTCAGGGCGCCGCGACGTACCAGACGCTCTTGACGCCCTGGCCGTTCGTGTCGCCAGCCGCGCTGTCTCCGCTGAAGTAGTAGAGCGGCTTCCCGTTGTAGGCGACCTGCTTGGTGCCATCGGCGCGGGCGAACGTGGTCAGCTTGCCACCGACGCCACTGCCAGGCTTGAGGGTGTCCTCGTCGGCCGAGGTGAATGGCGGCCAGTTCGTGACGCACGTTCCTGCGCACGTACTGGTGTCGGCCGAGTCGTTCTTGAGCGTGTACAGGGTCATCCCGCCCTCGCCGGTCAGATACGCGCCGACGCTGCCACTCGCCTTGTCGACCTCGTACGTCTCACCACCGGCTGCCGCCGACGCGGACGCGCTGGCGCCCGCGGAGGCCGTCGCCGAAGCGCTCGGCTTGCTGCCGTAGTCGCCGCCGCTGCCGTACCGGCCACCGCCCGTCGTCCCGGATGCCGCGGCCGACGGGGCGTTGGAGACGGCTGGCGCTGCGACCGACGCGGCCGGCGCTGCACCGGATGAGCTGCAGGCCGCCACCAGCACGATGACCCCGGCCATCGCCAGGGTGGCCGCCACGCGGCGGGGATCGAAACGGGTCAGTGATGTCATCGCTCGTGGTCCTCCTGCCAGGCGCGCCGACTGCGTCGCGCGGTCACGGGCCTTGCCGACTGATACGTCGCAGCAGGACGCCGCGGTTTCAGGCCGCCGAGGCCCGCCACGCATGCGTGAAGAACGACAGGGCGTCGGCGGCATCGAGCGGCCGGGCGAAGAGGTAGCCCTGACCTCGATCCGCACCAAGGGTGCGAAGCAGTTCGAACTGCGCCTCCGTTTCGATCCCCTCGGCCGTCACGGTGAGTCCGAGCGCCTCGGCGAAGGCGATGGTGGCCCGCACGATGGCGTCGCTGCGCGTGTCCCGGCCCAGCCCGCTGACGAAGCTGCGGTCGATCTTGAGGGTGTCCAGCGGGAACCGCTGGAAGTAGCTCAGGCTGGAGAAGCCGGTCCCGAAATCGTCGACCGCCAGGCGCACGCCGAGATCGCGGATGCGGCGCATCAGGACGTCGGAGGCATCGGCGTCGAGCATCGACGACTCGGTGATCTCGATCTTGAGGCTGGATGCGGGCAGACCCGATGTCGCAAGGGCGTGGGTGATCGCCTCGAACAGTCCCGGATCGCGGAACTCCGGCGACGAGAGATTGACGCTGAGCTCGATCTGGCGACGCGATGGCCAGCGTCGGCGCCAGTCAGCGACCTCGCGGCACGCCTGCTCAAGCACGAATCGTCCGAGCGGCACGATGAGCCCACGCTCTTCGGCCACGGTAAGGAACTCGGCCGGGGCGAGGCGACCACGTGTGGGGTGGTCCCAGCGGACCAGGGCTTCCACCTCGACGGGCCGGCGCGTCGTCATGTCGAGGATCGGCTGATACACCACGACCAGCTCGCCACGCTCGATGCCGCGCCGCAGCTCCGCCTCGAGTTCAAGGCGCGACCAGACACGGTCGCGCATCGCGGGCGCGAAGGACTCGTGGCGGTGCTTGCCGTTCGCCTTGGCCGCGTACATCGCGACGTCGGCCCGGGTGAGGGCGTCATCGGCGTCGCGAACATCGTCATCGACCATGGCGATGCCCATGCTGGCTGCCATGGTCACGTCCGGGCCGACGTCGAGCGGCCGGGCCAGACTGGCAAGGACGCGGTCGGCGACTTCGGTGGCTTGGGCGATGTCGCCGACTTCTTCCAGCAGGATGGCGAACTCGTCGCCGCTCAACCGACAGACGGTGTCGCCGGGCCGGATCGCGGCCACGATCCGTCGGCCGGCCTCGACCAGGAGTCCGTCCCCCGTTCCGTATCCGAGCGTGTCATTGACAGTCTTGAAGTCGTCGAGGTCCAGCACGATCACGGCCGGCATCGCCCGATTGCGTCGTCGCCGGGTGAGGGCGTGTTCGAGGCGATCCGCGAACAGGGCACGGTTCGGGAGCGACGTCAGCGGATCGTGGAAGGACTGGTGGCGGAGTTGCGCCTCGCTCTCGCGCAGCGTTCCGGTGAGGTCGCGGAGCTGGCGGTTCTGTCGCTCCAGGCGGCGCGAGACTTCCTTGAACGCGGCCATCAGCAGGATCCCGAGCGCGATGGCCATGCCGCCAGCGATGAGGAACACTTCAAGCCGGGTCGTCGTGATCGCGGCTTCGATGCCGGAGGCGTCCTGGTAGATCTCATAGACCGCCATCACGGAACCATCCGGCGCATGCACAGGTAGGTACATCTCGAGGAGGGTGGAGGCGAGTCCTGTCTCGAAACGATTCTCGGCTGCCCGGGCGTCCGTCAGGCCGCTGCTGCCCTGGCCGGCGAGGGCAGCCCCGAGGTCGTCGTCGATCTCGAAGGTCTGGCCCCGGAGGGCCGGTAGGTCAGAGAAGACCACGGTGCCATCGGGTCGCCAGACCTTGATGCGAACCAGGTTGCCCGGGCTCACCAGGCCTGTGAGCACGGTGTCGATCTCGAGTCCGGCGGTGCTCGTGGGGTCGGCCAGAGCGCCACCGGTCAGCCGCGGGCTGACGAACGCCTCCACCATCGATGTGGCATTGCGTGCAGCTTCGTCTGTCGCGGATCGTTCCACCTCGCCGCTCACAAGCTCCGCGGTGATCGCCGAGGCGGCCAGCACAAGGAGGACGGTCACGGCGACGAGTGCGACCCGCGGGCTCGGGCGCGCGCTGAAGCGGCGAGGGCCGGATCGGTGTCGTTTCGCGGACTCGGTGGCGTCCGATAGGTTGTCGCGCACGGGTTCGTCTTGCTCCAGGAGGCAGGAACGCAGCGCTCTTCATCCCCCCGAGCGCTGCGCCTCAGCGCACAGTAGGTGGAGCGGTGTGGTCAGGGCAGACCTGCGGAGGTCCCGAGCGGAATGGGACGTTCGTCATGCGCCGACCGGTGGATGGCCGGGAGGGGGCACCTTTGCTATCATCCGCAGGCCCTGAGAACGGGCTCCCTGTCGGGGCGTGGCGCAGCTTGGTAGCGCGCATCGTTCGGGACGATGAGGTCGGAGGTTCAAATCCTCTCGCCCCGACCATAAGTACTAAACCAGTTTAGTAGTCGCGGCTCGGAGCCAAACGCTTCCGACCACCCATGAGCGTCCGCTTCGGGCGTCGGGTGGATCCGCATCGACTGGACCCCCAGGACCTCGACCTTCTCGAAGATCGCCTCCGTGAGCATGCGGCGGCCGCTGTCGTCGGCTGCGTGCCAGAGGGCCGGCAGGTTCTGGAGCCAGGCGATCGCCTGGTCGGGGCGGATCGAGTCATCGCGCGCGCGGACCTCGCTCTCCTCGGTGTCCAGGCGCGCCATCGTCCCCTCGAGCGCCCCGTAGTCGCGGTCACGCACGAACCGGCTGGCTGCCGCCTCCCGCTCGCGCTCGATGCGGGCCACCGAGAACGCGGCGTCCGGCGACTGTCCCATACCATCGAGGACGGTGGCCACCGTTCCGGCCCCGACGCTCACCTGCTCGAGGATCTGCGGCACGAGGTCGTCGTACACCTCGGCCATGTAGCTCTCGCCCTTGGTTCGGCGGTCGCCCGCGTACTTCCAGGGGGTCGCCTCGGGCTTGGCCGCCTTGAACGCCTCGCACGCATCGACGTGGCGGTACCGCCCGACGTGTCCCGTGAGACGACGGCCGCACGCCTCGCACGCCAACAGCGTCGCGAGCGGGTAGGTGCGCCGGGTCACGGCTCCCCGGTAGCGTCGCGCGTACCGGGAGCGGACGACCTGGACCTGGTCCCAGATGGCATCGGCGATGATCGTCGGGGCGCCTGATGGCTCGCCCGTCCGGAGCGTGCCCCGGTAGACGGGGTTGGTCAGTACCTCCCGCAGGTGGGTGAGCCGCAGGTCGACAGCCGCGGCCACCTCGCGGTCGGTCAGCCCCGAGGCCGCCAGCTCGAACGCCCGGGTGACGATCGAGGCTCGCTCGTCGTCGAGCACCATCAGCTGCGGTGAGCGGGGGTTGGCGGGGTTCTCGCGGACGCGCTGGTAGCCGAACGGGGGACGGTTGCCACCGGGCACGCCAAGGCGCCGCCGCTTCGCCTCGTAGCCCTCGCCGACGCGCCGTGACAGCTTGCGGCTGAACGCCTCCGCGTCGTGGGCTTCGCGGACCCACTCGTCCCAGCCCCGCTCGTCCGATGACAGGATCCGCTCGTCGCACACATACACGCTGGCGCCCTTCGCGTGGATCTCGTCCCGGAAGACGAGTGCCTGCTTGACGTTGCGCATGAACCGGCTGAAGTAGGGGACAACGAGGACGTCGAAGTCGCGGCCGGCCCGGCGGAGCATGTCCTTGAACTCGGGGGTGGACCAGACCGTCGTCCAGCCCGAAGCGGCCACATGCCACGCGATGCCCGTGTCCCGCATCTCGAAGGTGGCGATCGCGCGGTTCTGCATCTCGCGCTGGCTGTCCGGCCCGAACGCGTCGAACTGACCAGCCGTCGACTCGCGGATCCACCGGGCTGCACGGCGTCCGCGGAGCTCACTCGCGGTCATGGGAAGGGTCTTCATGGCGACCTCGTCCTACGCGGGGCCGGGAGCGTAGCAGGACCGCCCGGATGGTTGCGCTGTGCCTGCTGGACCATCGCCACAAGGGCGGCCGTGAGTCGGTCGGGGGGAGCGCCTGATGCCGAGTCGCGGTGCTCGTGCAGACGCTCTGATCTGACCCGCGATTGAGCGGGCCGTCCACCCGGGCGCAGTGCCGGCGCGGTCAGAATGCGCCTCGGCGGCGGGACCTCGCAGGTCCTCCTCGTCCATCGGCAGCCGCCGGAACGCGTCGGGTACGCCGATCCGCCGGCGCGTCGTGCGTCGCGGCACGGAGCGCTCCTTTCGTGGGTGCGTACCCGTCGCTGATCATAGCCGACCGCTCAACGGCGCTCGCAACCCGGCAGGCCTCGGCAGCCTCGATCAGGCGCGCGATGGCGGCCTCGAACCCGTGG
>JBBQLI010000056.1:0-21895 GCA_038327765.1 Candidatus Limnocylindrales bacterium
CTGGTCGCGTTGCTGCTCGGTTGGGCGGCATCGTCGGGTTGGGACACGCCACGTCGGCGCGGGCGCGTGGATCTCCCTGGTGCCGCCGCGTTCGGACTGGCGCTGCTGGCCGCGCTGCTCGGGCTGACGCTCATCGGCACCAGTGCGATCGCGGGCACGACGCTCGATCCGTCCGTGGTCACCGCCGGCCTCCTGGTGGTGGCAGCCGCGGCGACGCTCGTGGCCGTCGCCCGCGGCCTGCGCACCAGCGACCCCTTCCTCGACCCGCGGCTGTTCGCGATCCGGGCGTTCTCGGGTGCGACCGTGGTCTCGCTGCTGACCGGCTATGCGTTCGCGACGGCGATCATCGGGGCCGCCGTCTTCGTGGACCGTGTCCTGTATGGCGGCCCGGACGAACAGCGCCTGGCCCTCGGCGCCCTCGCTGGAGCCACGGCCATCGGTGCGCTCCTTGCCGGGTTCGCAGTCCGCGTGCTGTCGCTGCGGCTCGTGACGTTCATCGGTCTGGCGCTCTCGATCGGCGGGCTCATCGCGATGGCGACCTGGACCCCCACGACGTCCATCGGCGTCGTCGCCGGCACGCTCGCGACGTTCGGGTTCGGGTTCGGGCTCACGGTCACACCCCGGTCCACGGCCGCGGTGGAAGCCGTCGGGCTGCGCTCGTTCGGGATGGCCTCCTCGATCGTCACGGTGGCCCGGATGGTCGGCATGGCGGTGGGGCTGGCGATCCTGACCGCCTATGGCTCCACCACCATCGATCACCTCTCGCAGCAGATCTACGCGACCCCCGATGCATACCAGCAGCTGATCCCGGCGTCGCTCCACGGGCGGGCCTTCGACGATCCGCTCGTCGTCGATGCCCTGGAGGCCTGGGCCTCGCGCGAAGCGGCCCGGATCATGGTGGGGCTGTTCCTGGTGGCGGCGGCCGTGACCGCGCTGGCGATCCCGCCCGCTCTCGTGCTGGGGGGTCGCCCGCGTATGCTGGCCCGTGATGCCGCCGACCTGGATGCGGTGACCCTCGCTGGAGCGTCAGACCTCGATGGCCGTCAGCCCACCGGACCCGGCATCGCCCTCTAGGCTGCCTGCGGGGCGCGCGTCGACGGTGGCTCCGGCCATCGCGATCGCCGGCGAACCGGTGGGTCCGCATCGCCGCGATGGACAGCTGCCCAACCTCCCCAGTCGCGTCCGGGTGTGCGCCATCGTGGACGGCACCGCCGAGGAGCTGATCGGCGATGCGGCCCTCGCCCGGCTGCCCGAGCTCCATGCGTCGCCGGACGCCCGGTTCTGGGTGGATCTCGCCGGCTCCTCACGCGATGAGGTGATGGCCGTCGGCAAGGTCCTCGGCCTCCATCCGCTCATCGTCGAGGATGTCCTGGAAGGCGACCAGCGGGCCAAGATCGAGACCACCGAGGGGACGATCCACATCGTCCTCTTCCATCTCGACTTCGACGCCGCGATCACGACATCCGAGATCGACATCGTCCTGGCTGCGGGGTTCCTCCTTACGGCGCATGACCCCCACTGGGATCCGCGCGCGAGCCATCACCTCCGGGCGGGCGTGGAGCCGATCCTCACCCGTGGGCCGGATCACCTGCTGTGGGCCATCGCCGACGACATCGTGGACGCCTACTTCCCGTTCGCCGATCGGCTTGGCGAGGAGATCGATGGGGTCCAGGATCGCGTGGTCCAGAGCGCCAAGCCAGAAGTGCTGGAGCAGCTCTTCGACCTGAAGCGGCAGCTGATCGAGGTCCGTCGGGCGATCAGCCCGGTCCGCGAAGTCTTCAACCAATTGACCAACCGCGATACGCCCCTCGTCGACGAGCAGGAGATCGTCTACTTCCGGGACGTCTACGACCACGTGATCCGCCTGACCGACGAGCTCGACAACTACCGCGAACTGGCGTCGGCGACGCTCGACGTCTACCTGACGACCGTCAACAACAACCTGTCGGTGATCATGAAGCGGCTCACCGGGGTCACCGTGATCATCGCCGGGATCGGCGCGATCGCCGGCATCTTCGGGATGAGCGAGGCGGGGACCGCACTGGGTGGCAAGGAGGCCGGCGGCTTCTGGCTGATCACGGCGCTCACGATCGCGATCGCAGGGCTGGCGGCCGTGATCCTGCGCAAGATCGACTGGATCTAGCCGCAGACCACCGGGTGCGCGACGGGGTGGGCGTCGGCCGGGTTCGCCGGCTCCTGAGAGAGCGGCTCGGCGATGACCTGGAGCTTGGGTGAGATCACGCCGGCCGGTGCTTTCGGTCCCTCGGAGGTCTGGAGCCAGAGTTGCTCGTCGGTGGCGCCCAGCGCGTCATCGAGGCTGACCTGGTGGCGCCGGACCTCGGTGATGACATACAGGAAGCGCTGATCATCGCTCGTCCACACCTCCACGATCATCCCGACCATCTTCTGGCCGTTCTTCACCTTGGAGGTGTCGAGCATCGGGAGGAACATCCCCGCCCGCGCGTGGGCGTACAGGTAGATCGCTCGACCCTGGCCGGGCTGGCCCAGCTCCGTGAGGTACATGGCGACGTTGCACGCCGGGTAGTCCGGGTTCGGCTGGAGGATGATCGGGAGGTCGATGCCGAGGGCCGTGATGCGGACGCGCGTCGCCACCCGATCCGCGGGCGCGCTCGGCGTTGCGCTCGGGAGGCCTGCCGTGATGGGCGGCAGCGTGATGAGCGGGGTCGGGGCAGCACTGCCGGGGACCGTGCTCGGCGTCGGTGAGGGTGTGTCGCCGACCGCGGCCGGTCCCGTGTACGTGAGCAGGCCGGCGGCCAGGAGCGTGACGCCGAGGGCCGTCAGCAGGGCGGGGAGGAGTCGTGTGCGGACGCGCACCGCATTGCCGGACATTGGACCGGCATCGTAGCAGCGGATCCCGCGCGCGGCCCTCGCCCGCTCGTACTGGTACGCTCCCGGGCATGTGGCCGCGTATCGCGATCGTCGTGGGTCTCGTGGCCGGGGTGGCGGTCGCGTCGCTCGTCATCGGGGGTCTGCTGCTGCTCGGGCCTGCCCCGGTGCTCGTCGCGACCGCGACACCGACGCCAAGCGTGGCTCCGAGCCCGTCCCTGGCACCGTCAGCGAGCGCCTCAGCCACGGTCGCGCCCACGCCGTCGCCCACGCCCGTGTCGTCGGGTCCACCGTCGCCGGGCACCGGATCGCCGTCGCCCAACGTCGCCACGCTCTTCCACATCGGCCAGGCAGCTCCGACCCTCGCGGTCGAGAAGGTCGGCGGCGGGAGGTTCGACCTCGCGTCCCTGAAGGGCAAGCCGGTCTGGGTCAATTTCATGGGAACGTACTGCCCGTCCTGCCAGGACGAGCTGCCACTGATGAGCGGCTTCGCCGCCCGCTACGCCAGCGCGGGCCTCGTGGTGGTCGCAGTCGACATCCGCGAGGACGCCACGACCGTCGGCGAATTCGCGTCCGCCCTGAACGTCACGTTCCCGGTGGGCCTCGACCTCGACGGTTCGGTCGCCTCGTCGTGGGGGGCGGTGGCATTGCCGGTCCACTTCTGGATCGACGCCGACGGGATCATCCGTGCCGGTTCGCTCGGGGGGATCGGGCCGGACATCATGGCCAGCTCCCTCCAGACGATCCTCCCCGGCGTCAAGGTCACGCCCTGACGGCCGAGGTCTCCAGCGCGTCCGAGATCCGGCGTGCGCTCGACGGCCTGGTCGCTGCGCCTGGCTCGCTGCTGGTCATCGCCGACTTCGACGGTACGCTGTCGCCCGGCTCGCGGGACCCGGCGGCTGCCGCCATCGAACCGTCGGCCCGTCGCGCGATGCGCCGGCTGGCGGGCGTGGCCGCGGATCGTCCGGCGCGCCTGCACGTCACGATCCTGACCGGGCGGACGGTCTCGGATGTGGCGCGCCGGGCTCGCATCGGCGGCATCGGCTATCTCGGAGACCACGGTCTCCAGGAGGCGACCCTCCCTCGACGCGGCCGCGCGACGACCCTTCACGCGGCCCCGCCCGCCGGCTACGACGTCCAGACACACGCCGCCGAGGTCCTTGCCGACGGCGTGGCCCGCGAGCTCGGCAACCCCGCCTGGCTCTTCGTCGAGCGCAAGGGACCGTCCGTCGCATTCCACGTCCGCCAGGCCGAGGACATCCCGGCGGCGCGCGCCGCGGTCCTGGCGGCGATCGGCAGCGTCGAGCGGCGCACGCGTCTTGGGGACCACGGGCTGGTGGCGTACCGGGGTCGGTCGGTGGTGGACCTGCGGCCCGGCACGGCGGGCGGCAAGGGCGACGCGGTCACGCGCCTGATCGCGCGCCACGACCCGGCGGCGGTCATCGTGCTCGGCGATGACGTCAGCGATGCCGACGCATTCGACGCGGTGATCGAGGCACGGATCGAGGCACGGATCGCGGTGGGCGTGACGGTCGCGGTCCACGGCCGACTGATCGCACCGCCCGAGGTCCTTGAGCGTGCGGACGTGGTCGTTCGGTCATCTCGCGAGGTCGGTTCGCTCCTCGCATCGCTCGCGGGTCGGCTCGACGCCGAGAGACGCGATACCGCATCGACCCCCGACGGTGCTACGACCGGCGACCGCGACGGCGCAACGACCCGCAACGCGACCGCGGACTAGGGGACGAGCGCCTTCGCGGCGTGTCCGACGACGTCGAGCAGCGGGCCTGGGAACAGGCCGAGGACGATCGTGAGGACTGTTGCGGCCGCGAGCCCGCTCCACACCAGCGCACCGTGCTTGAGGGCCGGGGCATCGCTGGCCGGCTCGCGCATGAACATGTAGACGATCACGCGCAGGTAGTAGAACGCAGCGACCGCCGCGTTGAGGACCGCCAGCACGGCCAGCCAGGCGACCGGCCCGCCGGCCTGGACCGCCGCCAGGATCACGTAGGCCTTGGCGAAGAACCCGGCCGTCGGGGGGATGCCGGTGAGCGATAGCAGGAATAGGGTCATGAGGATGCCGAGGATCGGCTCACGGCGTCCCAGGCCCGCGAACGTGTCGAGCGATGAGGTCACGCCCGTCCGCTTCTGGAGTGCGGCGATCACCGCGAATGCACCGAGGTTCATGAACGTGTAGGCGGCGGAGTAGAACAGGACGCCCTGCAGGCCCTCGATGGAGCCGGCGGCCCACGCGGCGAGTCCCACCATGATGTAGCCGGTGTGCGCGATGGAGCTGTAGGCAAGCATCCGCTTGACGTTGTCCTGGGTCAGCGCCACGAGGTTGCCGAGGGTCATGGTCACCGCCGCCAGCACGATCATGACGGGCAGCCACCACGGCGAGAGCGGTCCGAGGGCCTCGACGAACAGACGCAGGATCAGCGCGAACGCCCCGATCTTCGGACCCACCGAGAGATAGCCGGTGATCGGCGTGGGCGAGCCCTGATACGCATCCGGCGTCCAGTAGTGGAACGGCACGGCAGCGATCTTGAACGCGACGCCGGTCGTCAGGAAGGCAAGACCCATGGCCAGCCCGGCGCTGAGCGGGGCGTGACCGGCGACGATCGCCTTCAGCGCCTCGGCCACGCCGTCGATCCTGGTCGTGCCGGTCATCCCCCACACGAACGCCAGCCCGAACAGGAAGATCGCGGAACTGAACGAGCCGAGGAGGAAGTACTTGATCGCACCCTCGGTCGAGTAGGAATCGGTCTTGTGATACGCGGCCAGGAGATAGCCCGGCAGGACCATGAGCTCGAGGCCGATGAAGAGGACCAGCAGGTCCTTCGACGCCGCGATGAGCATCGCGCCGGTCATCGCGAAGACGAGGCCCGTGGCGAACTCGGCGATCGGCAGGCCCCGTGGCGTGAGGTAGTCCGGCGCGAAGACGATCGTGAACGCCGCGATCGAGACGAACAGGATGTCGAGGAAGGTCGTCAGGTCGTCCACGCCGTACGAGCCGCCGTAGGCAAGCGCTGGGGTGGTACCGGTGATGATGACGAGGGCCGCGGTGATGGCCAACCCCAGCAGGGCGGTACCGATGGCGATCGTCGCTCTCCCCGGCCAGGCGATGTCGACGAGGATGATCGCGCCCGCCGTGAGGATGGCCGCGATGAGCGGCACGATCGTGACGATGTCGGTGACATTCACTGTGCGGCCCCGCTGTCGGCCGGCACGGGCAGCTGGCTGGCGACGCGACGAGGCGCCATCAGCACATACATGACCCGCGCGACGACCCCGACGGTCAGCAGCCCCAGACCGCCGATGACGATCTGCGGTGCGATGTCGATGGCGGCTCCGGCGTTCGCTGCGGTGAGCGTGTCGGCGACGGTGCCGTGGAACAGGTCAAGGAGCAAGCCCGGCTGGATCCCGAACACGACGACGAGCGCGCCGAGCGGCGCGAGCGTGAGGATCTCGATCGGGGTGATGTCCTCGAGGTGGTCACCGAGCGCCTTGAGGAAGTCGGAGACCTCCCCGAACGCGACCCGCCCGAACATGTACAGCAGGTAGCCCGCCGACAGGATCGTGACGAAGCTGGCGACGGCCGCGGTGACCGGGTTGAACTCGAAGGTGCCGAGGAGTGTCAGGAACTCCCCGACGAACCCGGAGAGACCCGGCAGACCGCCGGACGCGAAGATGAAGAACCCGAAGATCGCCACATAGACCGGCATCTTCGCGGCGAGCCCGCCCATCTTGGCGATGGTCCGGTCGTGGGTCCGTTCGTAGACGACTCCGACCAGGAGGAAGAGCGCCCCCGTGATCAGCCCGTGGTTGATCATCTGGAGGATCGCCCCCTGGACGCCCTGCTGGGTGAAGACGAAGACCCCCAGCGTGACGAAGCCCATGTGGCTCACCGACGAATACGCCACGAGCCGTTTGAGGTCCGGCTGGACCAGCGCCACGATGGCCCCGTAGATGATCGCGATGAGCGAGAGCACGATGATCGCGGGCGCGAACGTCCGGGCCGCGTCCGGGAAGAGCGGGACGGCGAACCGGATGAACCCGTAGGCGCCCAGCTTCAGCATGATCGCGGCCAGCATCACCGAGCCCGCGGTGGGTGCCTCCGTGTGGGCGTCCGGCAGCCAGGTGTGGAACGGGAACATCGGGACCTTGATCGCAAAGGCCAGGAAGAACGCGAGGAACGCACCGATCTCGAGCGCGGACGAGAACCCGCCGTTCGAGGCGAAGTCGCGCAAGGTCACGAAGTCGAAGGCGCCCACCCAGGTGTGGGTGGTCGCCTGATACGCGAACGCCGTGGCCAGGATCGCCACCAGCATCAGCAGCGAACCGACCAGCGTGTACAGCACGAACTTGATCGTGGCGTAGATGCGGTTCGCGCCGCCCCAGATCCCGATGATCAGGTACATCGGGACGAGCACGATCTCCCAGAAGATGTAGAAGAGGAACAGGTCGAGGGCGAGGAAGACACCGATCAGGCCCACTTCCAGGATCAGGAAGCTGACCATGTATTCCTTGATCCGCGTCTGGATCGGCTTGAAGCTCGCGAGGATGCTGATCCAGCTGACCGTGGTGGTCAGGACCACCAGGGCCACGGACAGGCCGTCGGCGCCCAGCTTGTACTGGATCCCGAAGACGGTGATCCAGTCGAGTGCGACCGTGTACTGGAAGCCCGGGTTGTTCGGCAGGTAGGAGACGAGGAGCAGCAGCGAGACCACCCAGGCAGCAAGGGCGAACCCGAGGGCCACGGGTCGCGCCCATCGGCTCGGCAGGACGGCGACGGCCACGGCGCCCGCGAGCGGCAGGAACGTGATCGTCGAGAGGATCGGGAACGTGCCGAGGTCCACGGTCAGCGACCTGCCAGCACGAGGTACGACCCGGCCATCACGATCAGCCCGATGGCGATGCCGAGGGCGTAGTTCTGGACACGCCCGGTCTGGATGCGACGCAGCCCACGGCCGGAGGAGACCGTGCCTCTGCCGATCGCGTTGACCGTGCCGTCGACCACCTCGCGGTCGAACCACCAGGCGGCATAGGCGATGCGTCCGCCGATCACCATGAACAGCAGGTGGTTGAGGTCATCGAACCACCACTTGTTGAGTGACGCGCGGTAGAGGAACGGCGCCCGGGCGCTCATCGCGGTGACCGTCTCCGGCCGGCCTTTGATCCGCAGCCCCAGCAGGTTCGTCCCGAAGAGTCGCCACGCGACTGCGATCCCGGCCGCGGCCACCGCAACCGAGAGGATGATCAGCGCACCGTCGATGCCGAAGAGCGCGAACGGTTCGGCCGCGCGACCCATGAGCGTGTCGGCCTGGCGGAAGATGGGCTCGAGCCAGCCACTGAGGGTACTGCTGCCGAACGGCAGCCCCAGCGCCATGCCCAGCCCGATCGACGGGATCGCCAGCAGGATCAACGGCACGGTCATGACCCAGGGCGACTCGTGGATCTTGTCCCAGATGGCCTTCGGCCCGCGGAACTCGCCCCAGAACGTCAGGCCCATGAGCCGGAACATGTAGAACGCGGTGAGGCCGGCGACCACGAAGCCGATGGCCCAGACCCACAGGAAGCCGAGCTTGAACGACTCGCCCAAGATCTCGTCCTTCGAGAAGAAGCCGGCCAGCGGCGGGATCCCGGCGATCGCCAGGGAGCCGATGAGCATCGTGGCGTAGGTGATCGGGATCTTCTTCGCCAGACCGCCCATCTTGCGCATGTCCTGTTCCTCGTGGACCGAATGGATCACCGATCCGGAGCCAAGGAACAGCAGGCCCTTGAAGAAGCCATGGGTCATCAGGTGGAAGATCGCGGCGGTCCACGCGCCGACGCCGAGCGCGGCGAACATGTAGCCGAGCTGGGATAGCGTGGAATAGGCTAGGACGCGCTTGATGTCGGTCTGGGTCATCGCGATGGAGGCGGCCAGGATCGCCGTGAAGATGCCGATCGCCGCCACGACCACCATCGTGGAGGGGACGGCTGCGAAGAGCGGGTTGGCGCGGGCCACGAGGTAGACCCCGGCGTTGACCATCGTGGCGGCATGGATCAGGGCCGAGACCGGCGTCGGGCCTTCCATCGCGTCGGGGAGCCAGACGTGGAGCGGGAACTGGGCGGACTTGCCCATCGCCCCGGTGAAGATCAGCAGCGCGGTGATCCAGAGAGGGATGGGGAACGCGGCGAGGGTGGGGCTGGTCAGGATATGGATCGAGTCGCGGATGTCCAGCGTCCCTGTGTTCACGAAGATCGCCATGATCCCGAGGATGAACCCGAGGTCGCCGACGCGGTTGACGATGAACGCCTTCTTGGCCGCGAGGGCGGCGGAACGCTTGCGGAACCAGAACCCGATGAGCAGGTAGCTCGACAGGCCGACCAGCTCCCAGGCGACGAAGACCACCAGCCACGAGTCCGCGAGGACCAGCAGCAGCATGCTGAACATGAACAGGTTCAGGTAGGCGAAGAACCGCCAGTACGACGCGTCGTGGCTCATGTAGCCGATCGAGTAGACGTGGACCAGCAGGCCGATCGTCGTCACGACGATGAGCAGGCAGGCGGTCAGCGGATCGACGACGAACCCGACGTTGACCACGAAGTCGCCGGCCGGGATCCAGGTGAACCAGGCGAAGGCGTAGCCATGCGTCTCGGAGCCGGCGAGCAGCGGCGCCGTGCCGGTCAGGACGTTGATCACCAGCAGCATCGCCAAGACCCAGACCGCCAGGATCGCGAGGACCGGGATCCAGTGGGCCTGCTTGTGGAGTCGCCGGCCGATGGCGGCGGTGATGAGGAACCCACCCATCGGCAGCAGGAGCAGGACCGGGATGAGCGACTCCAGGTTCATCGGCGCATCTCGTCGTACTCGTCGACGAGCGGCGTCCGCTTGTTCCGGTAGATGGCGATCACGATGGCCAGACCGACGGTCACCTCACCGGCCGCGACGGCCATGACCATCAGGGCGATCACCGAGCCCTGGGCGCCCAGCGACGGGATGAACGCGCCGAACGCGATGATCGCGAGGTTCGTGGCGTTGAGCATCAGCTCCACGGACATCAGCATGCTGATGGCGTTGCGTCGGGCGAGGAAGCCGAACGAGCCGATGGCGAAGAGGATCCCTGCGAGGACGAGGTAGGCGTCGAGCGAATCGCTCATGACGGGCCGCCCGGTTCGCGCTTGGCCAGGAAGACACCGCCGATGACCGCTGCCAGCAGCAGCACGCTGACGATCTCGAAGGGCAGGACGAACTCGCTGAAGAGCGCCTTCGAGAGGGCGACCGTGGTCACCTCGGTGCGTTGTGGTGTCGCGTTCGGCCAGGTCGTCGCGAGAACCGCCAGCCCGATGACGATGGCGATGATCGTGGATGCGATGGCGGCGGCGCCGGCCTGCGTCTGGAAGACCAGCGTGGCCGGGGCATCCTTGGTCTGCGTCAGCATGATCGCGAACAGGACCAGGACGCTGATCGCGCCGATGTACACGATGACCTCGGCCGCGCCCACGAGCGGTGACCCGATCAGCACGTAGATGCCGGCCAGGCAGCCGAAGCAGACGATCATGGCGAGCCCGCAGCGGATGATGTCCTTCATCGTCACGACGAGGAGGCCCGCGATCAGCGTGAGCGCCGCCAGCATGAAGAACAGGGCGTCGTCCCAGCTCTGACCGAGGACGACGACCATCGCTCCGGCGAATCCGGTGACCGTGCCGATGACGGCCATCGCCAGCAGGAGTGGGACGACTTTCCTGACCACCGAGCGGTTACTCGTGGCCGCTGGTCAGCAACGCGGTCCCGGCCCCGTGATCGTGACCGTTGCCATGCGCGTGACCGTGGCCATCCCCGCCGTTCGACGGGATGCCGGCGATGGTGGCGGGAAGCATCGGCAGCATCCGCGACGGGTCGAAACGACGACCCTCGGCCGCAGCCGCCTCGGCCCAGCCGCGTTCACGGCGGATATAAGTGACGTCGGTCTCGCGGTCGATCGACGCGAGCGCCATCAGGTCGATCGTCGGCTCCGCCCGGCTGGTGTGTGCGAGTTCGATGTCCCCGCCGTCGCGCAGCGCGTCATACGGGCAGGCATCCACGCAGATGCCGCACAGGATGCAGCGGCTCTCGTCGACCTCGTACTTCTGCAGGATGCGCGGCTTGGGCATGAGCGCCCCGGTCGGGCAGGTCTCGGCGCAACGACCGCACGAAACGCACGGCGTGTCATTCAGGCTCATGTCGAGCGGGGTGGTCACGAGCGTGTCGAAACCGATGCGCATGAAGTCGTAGCACGCGGCGCCGACCACCTCGGAGCAGACCTGGGCGCAGCGGCCGCAGTCGATGCAGCGGGACGGCTCGCGCAGGATGAAGGCATGCGAATCGTCACGGACGTAGTCGTGGTTGGTGCCGGTGAACCGGTTCTCGGTGACGCTTCGATAGCCCGCACCCTGGTGGTACTGCGGCTCGAGGGTGGGGAGCGTGGTGCTGTACTCGATCCCGAGACGACGCAGGTCGCAGAAGCCGATCGCCTCGCACGTGCACTGGAGACAGCGCGTGGATTCGGCGACGGCCGCCTCGCGCGTGTACGGCAGCTCGTACTCGATGTAGCTGTGGTTGCGCTCGTCGGCCTCCATCGCCGTCATCCGGTAGCGCGGTTCCTTGACCTCGCTGGTGAACGGGACGATCGAGAGGAACTCGGGCTGCGGTTCGGCGAGCGTCTGGCGCGTGCGGATGGCACTGAGGTCGAGGACCTTGAGATACGCGTCCACGGCATAGGCGGCGCGCCGCCCCTCGGCGATCGCCTGGACCACGGTCGCGGCGCCGACGCGCACGTCACCCGTCCCGAACACACCGGGCCGCCCGGTCTCGAAGGTGACGGCATCGGCCTTGAGGCGGCGCTGCTTCGTGGCGACCGGTCCCTCCGAGCCCGGGCCGATCCAGCTCAGGTCCGGGCCCTGACCGATGGCCAGCAGCACGCGGTCACAGGGGATCGTGAATTCCGTCCCGGGCGCGGGCTCCGGGCGACGACGACCGGATGCATCCGGAGCACCGAGCGCCATCCGGATGAACTCGACGCCGGTCACCTTGCCGGCATCGTCGATGACGACGCGGACCGGTCCGGCCTGGAAGATGGCGGTCACGCCCTCCTCGATGGCCTCGTGGACCTCGCCCGACGCGGGCATGTCCTTCATGTCGCGGCGATAGACGAGGGTGACGTCCTTGGCGCCCTGGCGGACGGACGTCCGCGAGCAGTCCATCGAGGTGAAGCCGCCGCCGATGACCACGACACGTTTGCCGGCATGCTCCGGGTATGGCAGGCCGAGCGTGGCGGTGCGCAGGTATTCGAGGCCGTCGATGACGCCGTCCGCGTCCTCGTTGGGGATGCCCAGCTTGTTCGTGTCATAGCAGCCGATGGCCACCGTCACCGCGTCGAAGCCCTGGTTCGTGAGGTCGTCGAGCGTGAAATCCGTGCCCAGACCGGCATTGCAGACGATCTTTCCGCCGAGCCGGGTCACGGACTCGTACTCGGCCTCGAGCACTTCCACCTTCGGCAGGCGGTACTGCGGGATCCCGTAGCGGAGCATTCCGCCCGGCGCCGGGTCGCGCTCGAACACGGTGACGTCGTGACCGGACAGCAGGAGATAGAAGGCCGCAGCCATGCCCGCCGGGCCCGAACCGATGACCGCGGCACGACGACCGGAGCCTACCTGTCGCTCGAAGGGCAGCGGCGGATCGATGTCCTCGTCGAGCATGGCCTTGAGGACCTGGTCGCCCGCGTAGCGGTGGCTGTCGCGGATGGCGATGGCTTCGTCGACCTCGTCGCGGCGGCAGTGCTCCTCGCACGGGGCGGGACAGACGCGACCCAGCACGGACGGGAACGGGATCGTGCGCTTGAAGATCCGCGCGCTTTCGCGCCAGTCGGCCTCGGCGTTGGCCTTCAGGAAGCCCGGGATGTCGATGTGGCTGGGGCACTTGTTCTGGCACGGCGGCAGGCAGTACGCGTTGTGGTCGCTGAAGATCAGCTCCAGGTTGGTCCGGCGCAGACGGCGGACCTCCTCGCTCTGGGTCTGGACCTTCATGTCTGGCTCGCACGTGCGCGAACAGCTGATCGGCGGATGCTCCTCGCCTTCCACTTCGACCACGCACATCCGGCATGCTCCGAAGCCGGGGAGCTTCGGCTCGTAGCAGAGGGTGGGGATCTCGATGCCGTTGTCGCGGCAGACCTCGAGGATCGTCTGGCCTTCGAAACCTTCGACGACCCGTCCGTCGACCTCGATGCGGATGCGCGGCGTGGACTGTGGCCGTTGCGGCGAGCGCGTCTCGAGGAGGCGCTCGGCAAGCGTCGTCTCAGGTTCGGCGGGGCGGCTGTCGGGGCGCGTGAGAAGGTCAGCCATGGGTCGCCTTATGCGGTCGCACCGGCGGCCACCGCGATCGGATGGCAGACACCGGCAGGGCAGGAACTACGCAGGAGGTGATCGTCGAGTTCGGAGCGGAAGTATCGCATCCCACTCGTGAGCGGGAGGGTCGTCAGCCGCTCGTGGTCGCACAGGGCGGAGGCCACGATGTCGGCTGACAGGTCAGTCAGGAGCTGCAGGTCGGTGGGGCGCGGCCGGCCATCGACCACGCGATCCGCGATCTCGACCAGGCGGCGGGTGCCGATCCGGCACGGGATCGTCTTGCCGCAGGCCTCGCCCGCACAGAATCGGGTCAGCAGCCGGGCCAGGTCCACGATGCAGGCACGGTCATCGGCGACGACCACGGACCCGGAGCCGATGTGGGCACCGGCATCGCGCAGGGCATCGAAGGTGTAGGGCGTGTCGAGCAGCTCAGGTGGCAGCAGACCACCTGACGGTCCGCCGACCAGGATCGCCTTGATGGAGCGCCCCGCGGGGAGCGCCCCGCCCAGGGCCACCACATCGCGGAGTGTCGTTCCGAGCGGGACTTCGGCGATCCCGTCGCCGGCTGGCGTGCGCACCTGGACCAGGACCGTCCCAGGGCTCCCGGCTGCCCCGATCGCGGCGAAGGCGTCCGGACCGTTGCGGATGATCCAGCCCAGCGCGCCCAGGGTCTGGACGTTATGGACGACGGTAGGCATCCCCCACAGGCCCCGGGTGGCGGGGTGCGGCGGGCGCTGCTCGGGCTGGCCGCGCTTCCCCTCGAGTGCCTTGAGCAGGACCGTCTCCTCGCCGAGCATGTAGGCGCCCTGGACCGGGCGAACCGTGACGTGGAGGTCGTGACCATTGCCGAATGCGTCGGGGCCGATATAGCCCGCATCGGCCGCCGCGCCGAGGGCGGCCTCGAGTCGGCGGACCAGGTCGCTGTCCTCGGCGCGGACCGCGATGAACGCCTCATCGGCACCGATCGCGTAGGCAGCGATCGCGAGCCCTTCGATGACGCCGAAGGGGTCCTGTTCGAGGAGGAACCGGTCCGTCCCCGACGCGGGATCGGCACCGTAGCCGTTGGCCACGACATAGCGACGGGCAGCGTCTGTGCCTGCGGCGGCACGCCATTTGTCACCGGCCGGGAAACCGGCACCGCCCCGCCCGCGCAGCCCGGACGCGCTGACGGCGGCCATCGTCGCGGTAGGCCCGAGGTCGCGGAACGCCTTCTGGAGTCCGGCGAACGCGCCGGCCCTGACCGCGGCGTCGAGGTCCGCGCTGGCGGCTGCACCGGTCGCGCCGGCGCGCTCCAGCAGGATGCTCGGCCAGCCCGTCGGGGTGCTGAGTCGGGTGGTCATGGTCATGCGTCCGCCCGCGCGCCGGCGACCCGGCCGAGTGCGGCATCGAGGGCCGCCAGGTAGCTGGTCTCGGGCGGTCGATGGGCGGCCACAGCGGCTGCCTGTTCGGTGGCCGTCGCGGGCTCGAAGCGCAGATGAGCGTAGTAGCTGGCCGTGCCGTAGATCATCGCGTACCAGGCGCCGGTCCTCTGGCTGATCCGCTTGAGTGCGGCCACAGGGAGGTAGCCGTAGATCTCCTGGGTGGACTCGAGGATCGCGAGCATCCTGGCCGGGTCGTGGTCGAAGGTATCGAGGATGGTGTCGACCGAGGCCAGGTCCGCGTCGGCGAATGGTCGATACGCAGGATCCGGGACGGGTCGGCCGGAGCGCCGGAGCGCGGATTCCTCGCGACGTTCGCCATAGGTCTCGGCTGCGCCCCAGTGGATGTGGTAGCGGCCGCGCGTGTCCATGCCACCCATGTCGATGCATTCGATCGGGCAGGCCTGGGCGCACTGGAAGCACGTCTCGCACTTGAGCGTGCCCCACTCGTCATAGAGCAGCTGCAGGCGGCCGCGGAACTTGGGTGCGACGTCGACCCGCACCTCGGGGTACATGACCGTGACCTTCGGTTCGAAGAATCGCTTGAGGGTCAGACCCATGCCCTTGACGATGCCGAGACCGGGGATAAGGCTCACGGCGTCACCGCCACGTGATGGCCGAGCGCGTCGACGATGACGATCGCCGTCGCGGTCACGAACAGATTGAGCAGCGACGCGGGCAGCAGCCATTTCCATGCGAAGTCCATCAGTTGGTCGATCCGCACGCGCGGAAGCGTGCCGCGCATCCACACGAACGTGAAGACGAACGCGTAGGTCTTGCCGAGGAACCACAGGACGCCGGCGACCCAGTCGAGGCCGATGTAGCCCACGGCACCAAGCAGGGCCACGAGGAACAGGTTGGCAAGCACGAACCCGCCAAGCAGCGCCTGCCAGGCCTTGATGCGCGAACTGGCGATCCAGATCGGGGCGGCGAAGACGACGGTGAGCACGGCTGGCACGATCGCGACCAGGAGCAGCAGCTCGATGCCGAGGCTACCCGGGTCCAGGGCAAGGTGGATCGGCCACGGCCACGGGAACGGCGCGTTCCAGCCACCGAAGAAGAGCGTCACGGTCAGCGCCGAGATGACGAAGACATTCACGTACTCGGCGAAGAAGAAGAACCCGAAGCGCATGCCCGAGTACTCGGTGGCGAAGCCCGCGACGATCTCGGAGTCGGCCTCGGTCAGGTCGAATGGCGTGCGGTTCGCTTCGGCCGTGGCGGCGATGAAGAAGATCAGCGCCCCCAGCGGCTGGCGGAAGATGAACCAGGACGTGAACCAGCCCCCCTGGTCCAGCACGATCTGGTTGAGGCTCATCGTCCCGGCCAGAAGGATCAGCCCCACGACCGAGAGCGTGAGTGGGATCTCGTAGCTGACGATCTGGGCCGCCGCGCGCAGCCCGCCCAGCAGCGAGTACTTGTTGTAGCTGGACCAGCCGGCCATCAGCAGCCCCACCACGGACAGCCCGCCGATGGCGAAGAAGTAGAGCAGGCCGATGTTGAGGTCCTGGCCGTAGAAGCCCGGGGCGAACGGGATGACCAGCAGCGACATGACGCTGGCCAGGTAGACCACCACCGGCGCCCACGTGAAGACCAGCGGATCGGCGCCGGTCGGGGTGAAGTCCTCCTTCATGAGGACCTTCAGGCCGTGGACCACCGAGAGCAGGGAACCGAACGGACCGACGCGGTCCGGTCCGATCCGCAGGTTCATCAGGGCGATGACCTTCATCTCCATGAAGATGATCAGGAACGCGGTGGGGATCGTGATCAGCAGGATCACCGTGACGGCCAGCACGAACCGGACGATCGGCAGGTTGGCGGCCACGACGTCGACGATGTTCCCACCGAAGACCGCGATGACCGCGACCAGCCCAAGCAGCAGGGCGATCAGGACCGGCAGGACCGTGAAGACGATCTTGCCGGGCAGCGTCAGCCGCGACCACGACCGAGCGATGACGGTCATCGAGCAGGACCCAAGCGACCGGCGGGCGAGGTCACGCGAAGGCGGAGCCGAGCAGCACAGCGAGCGCGCTCGGACGCGCGTGAGCGAAGCCGCGCGGGCGACAACGTACGCGGGACCCGTCCGGTGGTCACTTGTCCACGCCGCCCATGATCGGGTCGAGGGATGCCATGACGGCCATGGTGTCGGCGATGAGGTGGCCCGGGGTCATGAGCCCGACCGCCTGGAGATGGATGAACGACGGGTCGTGGATGCGCATCCGGAACGGCTGGTCGGTGCCGTCGCTGATGACGTACGCGGCGTACTGGCCGCGCGGGCCTTCGATCGCGGCGTAGGCCCGCCCGGGTCGCGGGCGAAGCAGCCGCGGAAGCTTGGCCATGATCGGTCCGTCGGGCATGTTGTGGAGGCACTGGTCGATGATCCGCAGGCTCTGCTTGATCTCGTCCATCCGCAGCAGGTAGCGGGCCAGACAATCGCCTTCGGAGCGGGTCGGGATATCGAATTCGAGCTCCGGGAAGACGCTGTACGGATGCGCCCGTCGGACGTCGAAGGGCACGCCGGTCGCGCGCAGATTCGGACCCGTCATCGCCATGCGCAGCGCCGTCGCCGAGTCGATCGTGCCCAGGCCGCGCATCCGACGGACGAAGATCTCGTTCTCGTTCAGCAGTGCGTTGCCCGCCTCGATCTGCTCGGTCGCGTGGCTCATCCAGTCGCCGAGACGACTCATGAACTCGTGGTTCAGGTCGCCGTTCACGCCGCCGATGCGCAGGTAGTTGAAGAGCATCCGCTGGCCCGTGAGGCTGGCCAGCAGCTCGACGATCTCATCGCGCTCGATGAACGACCAGAGGACCGGCGTCAGACCACCAAGGTCGAGCGCCATCCAGCCGAGGAACAGCGCATGGCTGGCGATCCGGTTGAGTTCCGTGGCCAGGACGCGGATGTATTCCGCGCGGCGCGGGACCTGGACGTCAAGCAGCTTTTCGAACGCCATGACGCCGGGCCATTCGCAGAAGAGGGAGCTGACGTACTCGAGCGGGTCGAGGTAGCAGATCGCCTGGTGGTAGTCGGCGTTCTCGCACAGCTTCTCGACGCCGCGGTGGAGATAGCCGAGGACCGGATCCAGGTCCACGACCTTCTCGCCGTCGATCTTGAGGACGACCCGGAGCACGCCGTGGGTGGACGGGTGCTGCGGTCCCATGTTGATGAACATCTCGCCGCTGGCGAGCGAGTAGAACTCGGCCTCGCGTTCGGTCCGTGGCGGGTATGGCGGGACCGGCTCGAAGACGCCGAGATCACGATCCAGCTGGATGCGTGGATCGTCGAGCGACGGGTGGGTACCGGTGGTCATCGCGGGGCCTCTGGTCAGACCGACGTCCGGCGCACGAGCGCCGTCGACGGGGCGTTGCGGGGAGTGTGCGTCCGCTCCATCGGTCGCACACCAGCGCCGGGAGAGCGGGCAGCGTCGTCCGCGAGATAGAAGTCTTTGCGCAGCGGAAAGCTCTGGTAGTCCGGTGGCATGTAGATCCGGCGCAGGTCGCGGTTGCCCTCGAACGTGATCCCGAACATGTCGTAGGCCTCGCGCTGCATCCATTCGGCGCCCTTCCACAGGAAGGTGACCGACGGGACGCGCGGGTCGTCGCGTGACAGCCCGTCGGCGATCACCCGTAACCAGTCGGTGGTCGTGTCGCTCCACAGGTGGTAGACGGACTGCATGACCTCGCCCGTGTCCACGCCGCACAGGTCGGCGAGGAACTGGAAGTGGAAGGCCGGCTCGTCATGCAGCGCGGTGATGACGCCGATCACGTCGCCGGCGCCGATGCGGATCTCGGTCTCGTCGTGCCGCTGGCGGACGGGACCGGTCAACTGCGCCCCGAAGCGGGCTTCGAGCCTGGTCTTGAACCGACGATCCACGCTCAGACGTCCTGCGGGACGGTGGGACCGATGGCGCGCTCTGGCCAGTGCCCGCGGCGTTCCTTGACCAGCTGCTGGAGCTTCATCATCCCGTAGATGAGGCCCTCCGGCCGCGGAGGACAGCCGGGGATGTAGACGTCGACCGGCATCACTCGGTCGATGCCTTCCACGGTGGAGTAGCTGCGCTTGTAGCGACCGCCGGAGCACGTGCAGTCGCCCATCGCCACGCACCACTTCGGCTCGGGCATCTGCTCCCAGAGTCGGACGAGCGGTCCGGCCATCTTGGTCGTCAGCGTGCCGGCGACGATCAGGACGTCCGCCTGGCGCGGGCTGGCCCGGAACGGGAACATGCCGAAGCGGTCCATGTCGTTCTTGGACGTCGCCGCCGACATCATCTCGATGGCGCAGCAGGCCAGGCCCGAGAGGAGCGGCCACAGGCTGTTCATGCGGATCAGGTCCAGGACGTAGTCGGCCTTGGTGGGGATGACCTCGAGGACACCGCCCCAGCGCGCGTCGTCGCGCTTGCCGAGGCCGCTCGCCTCGTATTCGTGGAGGTGCGTGATGTCGCTCGGCCGGCCACCGTCGTAGGCCTCCGGGTCGGCCGCCTGCCAGAGCGTGTTCGGGATGACGATCGGCGACATCAGTTCGTCGGGACCACGCGGGACTGGCAGGTGCGAGGGTGCGTCGGCCCCGGCGTCGGTGGTGTCCACGGGTCCGGCCGGGCCGTCGTTCAGCGCCATGTCAGCGCCCCCTTGCGCCAGGCGTAGGCGAGGCCGAGCAGCAGGATCGCGACGAAGATCGCCATGCTCACGAGCCCCGCGAACAGCAGCGTGTCGAACGCGATCGCCCAGAGGTAGATGAACACCACCTCGATGTCGAAGGCGACGAACAGCAGCGCATAGATGTAGAACGACAGCCCGAAGCGACCGTGCGTGTCGCCGTAGGTGTCGATGCCCGATTCGTAGGGCAATCCCTTGTGCTCATCGCCGCGGTTCCGGTGGGAGATGAGCCAGGCAGCGCCGATGGTCAGGAACACGAAGGAGACGCCCGCGAAGGCGAACCCCATCACGTACCAGATGCTGGTCAACCGAACTCCCTTCGAGCGACGCGGTGGTGGGCGAGCGTCGCGGGTCTCGAGACCCTATCCGCGAGCGGGCAGGCGCACCCACACGAGGCGCCGTGGCGCCCGAGGCATTCTAGCAGCGGGACGGACGGCGAGGCGGCGAACGGTTCGGGGCCGGCGTGGTCGCCGGATGGGGCCGTCGGGAGGGATCCGCATGGCCTCGAAGGGCGCGCCACCGAGGGCGAGCGGATGGGCGGTAGGGCTGGAAGGGTCGGGAAGCGGCGCGCGCCGAGCGCGCGTGCAAGTTCGCGCGCCGCTTCCCGTCAGGTCGTGCCCGACCTTGGCGCAATGTGGCGGGCCGACATCGCATGCGGCAATAGGGAGGGTGCCGTATTCGGGTCCGCCTGGATCACTGGCGGCGGCCGGGTCCTCGAAACGCAAGGGCGGCCGGGAGCGCGCCGACCGGCCAGTCCCGCCCGAAGGCCATCACGGCAAATCGTCCCATCGCACTCGGATCCAGCATCCGCATGAGTGCCGATCGAACGGTCAGGTAGCCCTCGAGGCCGGTCGTGGGGTCATTCTGGATCGCCTGGAGGAGCGTTTCGATGCCGGCCCCGATCAGGAATTCGGCCTGCGTGGTAGTGCCGAGGTGAGTCAGCCCGGCCGCGCCGGCGGCCCGTTCGACCGCGGTCACGTCCACGTGGGCGGTCAGATCCTGGCGGCCGACGAACCGGTACGGCTGGTCGCTCACGGTGTGACGCAGGTAGGCGCGCAACGTGCCGTCGCGACGACGAACCGAGTCGTACAGGGCGGGCGCCGGATGCCCGTAGTCGATGAGCAGGACCAGGCCGCGCGCAAGACCCTCGGTCGCCCCAGCGAGCCAGTCGTCGATGCCGAGGCAGACCTCGGCGGTCTGGCCGTCGGCGAGCGCGACGCCCGCCTCGACGAAACGGGCGGCAAGGGCGGGCGTGGTCAGCGCGATCTCGACCTCCACGAACCCGTCGGCGGTGGCATCGACGGCAAGTTCGACCAGCCCCTCGCCGCGCTGACGGACGCGATGCACGGGGAGCGCGTCGAGGACCTCGTTCGCGAGCACCACCCCGGTCCACGCCGAGGTCCGATCCATCGGCACGAGGAGGCGATCGGCATGGCCGGCATCTGCGAGGCGGGACGCGATGGTCGCGATCCGGCGCGGCTCCACCTCGACCGGGTCGTAGCGGATCGCGGCGAACAACCCGGACCCGGCGCGTGCCAGGCCATCGAGGATCGACAGCGCCAACGTCCCGCTCCCGGCACCGGCTTCGCGCAGGACGAATGGATCGGGTTCGCCGAGCTGCTGCCAGACCTCGTCGAGGACCCGCGCCACGGTCCAACCGAAGATCGGGTGCGCCTCGGGCGCGGTCAGGAAGTCGCCGGCCCGACCGGGGCGCTCCTCGACGGCACGGTAGTACCCACCGTCGGGGTCATACAGGGCGAGGTCCATGAACCGTGCGAACGGGATCGGTCCGTCGCGCTGGATCTCATCGCGGATCCGTGCCACCAGGGCCTCGTCCTCGCCGATCTCGGCGCGGTCCGGGGCCGGCTCGCGACGCAGGCCAGCGCTCAGGTCCATCGATCCACCCGGCCGAAGAGCAGGCGGACACCCGGTCCGACGAGGGTGTGGCCACCGAGCAGGATCGGGATGGGCGCGGCCGCCGCGGAGGCGGTCAGCACCTTGAGCCACGGGTCCGCGATGCCTTCGGCCAGCAGCAGGTCCGAGGCGAACCGGTCTTCGGCGGGCGGCCAGCGCAGCTCATCGGCGCCGCAGCGATGGGCCAGGAGCACCCGCGTATCGATGATGGCGCCGTTCGCGAGACGGGACACCTGGTCGGCCAGCGATCCCGGCCCGTCGCGGTCGAGCAGGGCACCGAGCATCGACTGCGCCGGTCGCTGTCCAGGCGCGCTGGTGCGCAGGCCCCGTTCCTCGATCAGGGCCCGGGTTCGCGAACGGGTCTTTCGCTCAAGCCAGGCGACGCTCGCCGCGGATGTCCGCCCGACGAGCAGCAGCTCGGCGCCGGGGTCCGCAGCGACGCGCCGGATCTCGCGCATCCGTGCGATGACGGCCGTCGGGTCGACCGCCGCGCCAGCCGCACCGGCGGTGCCTGCCGTGCCGGTCGTGCCACGTGACCCTGTCGGTGGTGGCCCGATCCCCGCCAGGAGCAGATCGATCGGGCCGTCGATGTCGACCGCCAGCCGCCAGCGGCGGCGCAGGTCCGTCACCGCGTAGCCCGCGTCGGTCTCGAGCCAGCGTGGGAGGGCGTTGTCGGTGGCGAGGTCCGGGAGTCGGGCAAGCCC
>JBBQLI010000057.1:0-21889 GCA_038327765.1 Candidatus Limnocylindrales bacterium
GCCGAGTTCGACAGCGCGGCGGCCACCATCGATGGGCTGCTCCCCGGCCCGGGTTCGCTCGATGAGCGGCTCGACGCCTGGGACCGTCGGTTCGAGATCGCCATCGACCGGCTCCCGGCCGTGATCGACTGGCTCGTGGCCCGCGACCGGGGGCGAGCCGCGACGCTCTTCGGGCTGCCCGACGGCGAATCGGTTCGGGCGAGTCTGGTCAACGGACAGCCCTGGTCGGGCTATTGCTGGTTCGATGGCGGACGCCGCTCGCGCATCGACATCAACACGGACCTGCCCGTGCGCGCGCCAGACCTGATCGCGACGATCGCCCATGAGACGTACCCCGGGCACCACCTGGAGCATGCCTGGAAGGAGGCGGACCTCGTCGACGGCAAGGGTCGCATGGAAGCATCGATCCTCCTGATCAACACACCCGAGTGCCTCATCAGCGAGGGACTGGCCGACCTTGGCCGCGGGTTCGCGGTGCCGGACGACGAGCTGGTCGACCTCCTCCTCGAGACCTTCGAGCGCGCCGGCCTCGCCCTCGCCGACGACCCCGCCGCGGCGCGCGCTGCGGCCGAGCGGACGGCCGCGCTGACCGCGCCCCGACGCGCGCTGGCGGCGATCCGAGGCAACGCGGCGATCCTGCGCCACGCCGATGGTCGCAGTCATGATGAGGTGCTGGCCTACCTGTGCGATGTCGGACGGATCCCGGCGGCATCGGCGGCCAAGCGGCTCGAATTCATCGAGCATCCGCTGTGGCGGACGTACGTGTTCGTCTATTCCGAGGGCGAGATGCTGCTTCGCCGCTGGGTGGATGCCGTCCCGGTGGTGGAGCGGCCGGCGCGGTTCGCCCGGCTCCTCCACGAACCGTTCACGCCGGGGATGCTCCAGGTCGACGGCTGAAGACCACGCGGTCCTCGCCCTCGCCGTCGTGGTCGGGGTAGGCGGGCGTGCCGTACAGCGGTTGGGTGCCCGCTCCATCGTCCGGCGTGAACCCAAGCGCCCGATGGAACGCCACCGCGACGCGGTTTCCGGGCCACGTGACGGCATGGACCTGCTGGACACCGGCCGTCGCCATGTCGTCGAGGAACGCCTGGTAGAGCGCCCGGCCGATTCCATGCCGCCGCCGGTTCGGATCCGTGCCGACCATGTGGATGTACGCCTCGCCGGGGTGGTCCGGACTGCGGAACCCGACGAGGAAACCGGCCAGTCGTCCGTCATCGGTCTCGGCGATCCAGGACGACCCGCTGAAATGCTCGAACCACAGTCTGGGCAGGATGGCCCGGATCTTGCGGCCGCCCCACCACTCGTCCACGACCCCGACCACGGGCCGGTGGTCGGCGGCCGTCGGGCGGCGCAGCACGAGACCTGCGCCCGTCAGATCCCCGCTCATCGGGCGGTGATCGCGGCGCCGAGGGCGGCGATCACCAGCTGGAGGGGTACGAGCCAGCCGAACACCTCGCCGAGGTAGTCGCCCAGCGACAGGACCCCGCCCTCGGTCGCGGCGTACAGCCACAGACCGATCTGGCCGAGCGCCACCGCAGCCAGCGCGAACACGACCGGGACCAGCAGCCGCCTGGAGCGCTGCGGCGTCGTCCCCGCGCCATACCAGGACGCCCACGACACGGCCCCCCCGATCAGACCGGCAAGGACCAGCAAGGCGCCACTGAACGTCAGCACGCCCCCGACCACGACCAGCGCGACCGCCCCGATCAGCATCGAGCCCGCGGCGAACGCGATGCCGCGACCGGGCGACCCGGCGCGTGGACTGGCGTTCCGTGCAGCGGCTGCCTCCTCCGCTGCCCGGTAGCGATCGGACGGCGGGTGGGCAAGGCGTCGCTCGCCGGGTGCGGGCGGTGGCTGGTCGGTCATCCCTGCCATCGTAGTGCGAGGCGCCCGAGCGCACGGTAGACTCCCTCGCGTGAGCCACCCGAGCCTCGGCCTGCCGCCCGTCGATCTGACCGCCGGATCACCCGCCGCGTCGGCCCGTCTCCTCGACCAGCACGCACGCCTCGCCGCGCGCGCCCTCGAGGTCGCCCTTGACCGGACCCCCGGCCTTCGCGCGCGCTACGACGAGCAGGGCCTCACCCGCCTCCTGCACGACGCCGACATGCTCAACGAGCGAGTGGCGATGTCCGTGGCTGCCGGTGAGCCGCAGCTCGCCCACGACTTCGCCGAATCCCTCGCACCCGTCTATCGACGGCGCAAGATCCCCATGGACGACCTGATCGCCCTGTGCGAGGGACTGCGCGCGGCCTATCCGAGCGTCCTGACCCCGGTCGACCTGCCCGCGGCCGGTGCCGCGCTGGACGCCGCCATCGAGGCGTTCCGCTGGCACCGCCGCCTGGCCGGCGACGCGCGCAAGAAGAACGCCTTCCTGCAGCTGCTCTACAAGGGCGCGTGAGCCGGTCATGACCGTCAAGTGGGTCCAGCAGGATCCGCTCGTCCTCAATGGCGAGCCGTTCTGCTACGGCTCACGTCTGACCGTCCGCCAGCTCCTCGAGTTGCGCGCGAACGGCTATGACCTGACCCGGATCCTGACCGACCATCCGGAGCTGCGCGTGCTGGGCATCGCGGCCGCCTACACCTACGCCTCGGACCATCGCGAGCGATATGCCGACTTCTTCGAACCCGATGGGTCGCTCGCTGGACCCGGCTACAGCGAAGCGGAGGCGGCCCGGCTGCCCGAGCAATACCGCCGCGCCGGCATCGTGGTCAAGGCGCTCGCACCCGTCTCCTGACGTGCCGTCCCTCGTGATGGGCCCCGTGGCGCCTCGGTGGTACGCTCTCCCGATACCGTCCCCGGAGAGTTGATCCCATGACCGATACCACCGCCGATCCGACGACCGCCAGTGCCGCCAGCGAAGCCCCGTTCGATGCCCAACGGCGCGCCACGGAGCTGGCCATCCTCGACGCCCTGCGGAGCGTGGTGGATCCCGAGATCGGGATGAACGTCGTCGAGCTGGCCCTCATCAAGCAGATCATCCTCGGCCCCGATTCGACCGAGGTGAAGATGATCCTGACCACGCCCTTCTGCCCGTACGCCGGGTCGATGATCGCGCAGGTCAAGGAACAGGCCGAATCCGTGGTCGAGCACGACGTCAAGGTGACGCTGCTCGCCGAACGCTGGGACCCGCGCGAAGCGGGTCTCATGTGGTGAGAGGAGCCACGACTCCATGAACCAGTTCCCCAACGCCCGCTTCGGGCCTCCGGCGTCGGTCGGCGTCAAGCCGGACGCCCGGCTCCAGGCCGCATTCCTGACCCACGCATTCATCTGGATGTTCGTGGGGCTGCTCGTGTCGGCGGCGGTCGCGTTCGTCGTGACCGGCAACGCGGCGCTCCTGCGCTTCGCCACCAGCAACATCTTCCTGCTGATCATCGGCCAGTTCGCGATCGTGCTGGTCATCCAGGGCGCGATCACCCGGCTGAGCGCCACGCTTGCACTGGGGCTCTTCCTGGTCTATGCCGCGACGCTCGGCCTGACGCTCGGGCTGATCGTGGCCTCGTACCGGGAAGCATCGGTCGTGACCGCGTTCCTGAGCGCGTCGGCGATGTTCGGCGCCGCGGCGGTCTACGGGGCGGTGACCAAGCGTTCGCTGGCGAGTCTCGGTGGGATCCTGTTCATGGGCCTCATCGGGCTGTTCGTCGCGATGATCCTGAACCTGTTCCTGGCGAACGGCGCGCTGTCCTGGATCGTCTCGATCATCGGGGTGGTGCTGTTCACGGCCCTGACCGCGTATGACGTCCAGCGCATCCAGACGGGCGCGATCGCCGCGCAGACCGGGTCACTCGAGAAGGCGGCCATCATCGGCGCGCTGCATCTCTACCTGGACTTCATCAACCTGTTCCTGTTCATGCTGCGTCTTTTCGGCGGCGGCCGGAACTGACCCTCGGGCGCTTCGGACGCGCCGGTCGCGGCGCCTCCTGCGCGGGCGTGATGAGCTTCGTGGCCGCGTCGGCAGGGACCGGCGGCGAGAACAGGTAGCCCTGGCCGAGTTCGCAGCCGAGCGCCAGCAGCTGCTCGCGCTGGGTCTCGGTCTCGATGCCTTCGGCGACCACGCCGATCCCGAGCCCGTCCGCGAGCGCCAGGACGGCCTGCACGATCGAGCGGTCGGCCGCGCCATCCAGACCCGCCACGAACGACCGGTCGATCTTGATCGTGTCGAGCGGCAGGTGCTTCAGGTACGCGAGCGATGAATAGCCGGTGCCGAAGTCGTCGAGCACGAGCCGGACACCCAGGTCGCGCAGCCGGCGCAGGCCGCGGATCCCCACCTCGGACTGGTCCATGACCACCGATTCGGTGATCTCGAGTTCCAATGCCGCGGGTTCGATGCCGGTCGTGGCCAGGACCGCCGCCACATCCTCGGCCAGGTCGGCGTGGACGAACTGGCGGGCGGAGAGGTTCACCGAGACGACCATGTCGCGCCCGGCCGGCGTCGCGCGCCAGCGGGCCACCTGGCGGCACGATTCCTCGAGCACCCAGCGCCCGAGCGGGACGATGAGGCCGGTCTCCTCGGCGAGCGGGATGAACGAGAGCGGCGGCACCAGGCCACGCTGCGGATGCTGCCAACGGACCAGGGCCTCGAACCCGACGATCGCCCCGGTCGCCAGGGTGACCAGCGGCTGGTAGTAGACGCGCAGCTCGTGGCGCTCCAGCGCGCGGCGGAGGTCGTTTTCGAGGTCAAGGCGATCGAGCGTCTGGGTGCTCATGGATGGTTCGAACAGCGCGTGCCGAGCGGTCGGCTGAGCTTTCGCCCAGACCATGGCGATCTCGGCTTCGCGCAGCAGCTCCTCGGGCGTGGTGGTCTTGTCGTCGTCGATCGCGATCCCCATGGATGCGCTGATGAACCACTCGCGTCCGGCCAGCAGGAACGGCGCACGCAGCTCCGAGGTGAGGCGGTCGGCGATGCGCCTGGCTTCGGCGGCGTTCTCGACGGAGTCCAGCACGATGCCGAACTCGTCGCCACCGAACCGCGCGACCGTGTCACTCGGCCGGAGTGTCTCGGACAGGCGCTGTCCCACGGCCACGAGGAGCCGGTCGCCGATCGCGTGCCCGACGCTCTCGTTGATCACCTTGAACCGGTCGAGGTCGAGCAGGATGACGGCGATCGAGCCGACGCCCTCGGTCCGCGCTCCCGCGAGCGCGTGGGCGATCCGGTCGGTGAGGAGTTCGCGGTTGGGCAGGCCGGTGGTCGGGTCGTAGAGTGCGCCGCGTTGAGCGACATCCACCAGTCGAGCGTTATCCAGCCCGATCGAGGCGAGCTTCGCGAACCGGGTCAGCGCGTCGATGTCGCGGTCGCCGAAGTGACGCTCGGCCGAGCCTGAGGCCAGTCCGATCACGCCGACGACCTCGTCGCCGGAGCGAAGGGGTACCCCGACGGCCGCCCCCAGCAGACGCTGTGGGATGAAGTCGGCACGGCGGATGTAGGCATCGTAGTCGTCGATGGCGATGGGCCGGCCACTCAGGTAGACCTCGCCGCCGAGCCCCTCATTGATGGTCTGGCGATGGCCGATGCCCGGTGCGAACAGCCCGGTCCCGTGACGGAGCTCCAGCTCCATCGCCCCGGGTTCGGCGACGTAGATGAACCCATGCGGCGTGCCCAGCAACGAGCAGGCCCGGGTCAGGATCGTCTCGAGCAGCGTGGTGGCGTCATGCCGGTCGAGGAGGGCGAGGGTGGTCTCGTCCAGGGCGCGGACGTATGGATCGTCCATCGCCACCGCGGGCAGATCGGTGGGCGGCGGCGGCTTGGCGAGGTACATCGCCCGGTCCGCCACAGAGACCAACGCGTCCTTGCGCGTGCCGTCGTCGGGGTAGCACGCGACGCCGATCGTGATCGTGACCGGCGGACCGTCGCCACTGGCGCCCACTGCCGCGATCGCACGACGCAGTCGCTCGGCGACATCGTGGGCGGCGACCCGGTCCGCGTGAGGCAGGATCGCCGCGAACTCATCGCCGCCGTAGCGGTAGACCCGATCTCCGTCGCGCAGCCCCTCGTGAAGGGTCCGGGCGATGGCCGACAGCAGGGCGTCGCCGGCCGGATGGCCCCGCGTGTCGTTGAACCCCTTGAAATCGTCGAGATCCATCATCAGCACCGCGAATGGCTGTCCCTCGGCGGCGATGGCCTCGCCGAGCTCGCGCTGGAATGCGCCGTGGTTGTGCAGGCCGGTCAGCGAGTCGTGGTCGGCGCGGTCCTGGACCTCGTCGTGGGCAAGGGCATTCTGGAGCGCGATCGAGGCCTGCCCGGCGAACAGCTTGGTCAGCTCGAATTCATTGGCCGAGAAGGTCGCCTCCGCATCGCCGGTGCGTGCGATGTTGAGGGTCCCGATCGTCTCGCCGCCGACCAGCAGCGGGACGACGATCATCGCCTCTGGCTCGAACGGGGTGCCGGGCACCTGGACGGAGCGCGGATCGAGATGCGCCCGGTTCGCCAGGACGGCCTCGCGATTCGTCACCACCCAGCCGGAGATGCCGACGCCGATGGGGCTCTCGTCAGCGAGGATCTCGTCGGCGAACTGGTCGCGTGCCACGACGGCGCGGCGCACGCCTGCCTCGCGATCCACCTGATAGATCGTCAGCGAGTCGTATGGGACGATGGCCTTGATGCTGTCGGCGATGAGCTCCAGGACGCTGGCCGGCTCCAGCGTTGACAGGAGTCGCTCATTGACCTCGAGCAGCCGGCGCTGGCTGGCGAGCTGGTGCTGGAGCTCGCCCTGCTGAAGGGTCAGCCGGTGCATGTGCTCGGCGTTGACGAGGGCCTGGGCGGCGGCTCGGCCGAAGATACTCAGCGTGGTCTCGTCATCCGCGTCGAACCGGTCCCGGCCCACCTTCGAGACGACGATCACGCCATGAGTGAGGCCCTCGAACGACATCGGGACGACCAGCATCGACTCCGGCTCTCCGGTGTCGCCCATGACGATGCTGCGCGGGTCCGCGGCCGCGTCGCCGAGACGGACCGGGACGCCGTGCGCGGCGACCCAGCCGGTCAGACCCTGACCCACCTTGACCCGCAGGTTGGCCGGTTCCGGCGAGTCGACACCCAGGAAGGTTCCCTGGAACGCGACCGGCTCGCAGATGCCGAGGACGTGGTCGACGCTGTAGACGCGCAACGTGTCGTGATCGATGAGGCGGCGCGTCTCGTCCACGATGATCCGGGCGATGCCGTCGACATCCTGCTGGCTGCTCAGCCGCTCGGACAGGTCCGCGATCGAGCGCAGCCGTTCGGCCAGGGACCGGCTTGCTGCGGCCAGGCGCGCATTCTGCATCGCGATCGCGATGTGATCGCCGAACGCGCGCGCCAGTCCCAGTTCCTCGCTGGTCCATGCGTAGGCCGTGCGGTGATAGAGGACCAGCAGCCCGAGCGGCTCGTCGCGAAAGACGATCGGGACGCAGCAGATCGTGCGGATCCCTTCGGCTCGATACATCCGGGCGAGCCGCGGCACGATCCCGCGCATGTGGCCGTCCAGGACCAGCACGCGCCGGTCGCGGATGGCGTTCAGGCCGATCGTGCTCGCCTCCCGCGGGATCGACGCGACCACGTCGAGCATCTCTGGCGACAGACCGCGCTGCGCTGCCATGTCCAGCGGGGTCGCCGTGCCGTCGTAGGTCCAGAGGCCGGCCCGGTCGGTGCCGAACAGGGAGGACGCGGCGTCGATCACCTCCTCGAAGAGGTGTCCCAGATCCTGTCGGGCGCTGACCTCGGCGACGATCCGGCGCAGGGCGTCGGCACGGGTCGGCGCGGCGTCGGACCAGTCCGTCGCGGGCGGAGCCGGCGTCATGTGGGATCCTTTGGTCAGGACCATCCGCGGCTGCGTTCCTCCAGGGTCGTATCGCGCGCCATGGACGCACGCGGCCCAGGGTCACCCGATGGGTGATCGCAGCCTACGGGGGACGGTCGGGCGCGGCGATAGCCCATCCGTACCAGCAGGTGGGGTCAGGTGCGGTCGGGGGCCGTCGCGCCACCGGTCACTGCGCGAGATCGATGACGTGTCCCGGACCGCGCCGTGGCAGGATGAGCAGACGATCGATCCGCCCAGCCCAACGTGCGGTACGACGGGGGATGACACGGAAGGAACCACCTCCATGACCGACTCGAACCAGGCCGTCCGGTCACGCCGCGCCCTTCTTGCGGCCGCCGCGAGTGGCGCTGCCGCGCTGGCCGCCTCGGCCGCGCTCCCGCTCGGTGTCGCCGCGCACGATGCCGATGATCTTGCGCTTGGCGTCGACAACCCCACGACGGCGACCACCACGATCACCAATGCGACCGTGGACGTGGATGCGTTCGGGACGTCCGCCACTGGACTCGGCTTCGGGCTCGTGGCGAGCAGCGCGGCTGGATCCGGCGTCGTGGGCTGGAGCGTGACACCGACCACGGCCACGCCCGACAACCTCGCCAACACCGGCGTCTATGGCTTCTCCCCGGCCTTCGTGGACACCTCGGGGTTCGGCGTGGGCGTGTGGGGGGACAGCGACGACGTCGGCGTCTATGGCACCGGCAACGTCGGGATCTGGGCCAATGGGTCGATCGGCGTCTTCACCGAGGGCGATACGGCGCTGGCTGCCTACGGCAAGATCCATTTCAGCCGTGCGGGGCGGGCGACCATCGCCAAGCACAAGTCGTCGGTCCGGGTCAACGTCGCCGAGGCCAACTCGGCCACCAAGATGTTCGCCCTGATCCAGTCGAACCGCTCCGGTCGCTATGTCCGCGCGGCGGTGCCACACAGCGGCTACTTCATCATCTACCTCAACGCTGCCGTCTCAGCCACGACCTACGTGTCGTGGTTCGTCCTCGACTGACGTGAGCGAGCCCATGGATCTGACCCGGCGCACTCGCAGCCGGGCGCACACACCGCGACCCCTCGACCTGGAACGATTGCGCACGGCCGAGGCGCATCTGCGTCGGCCGGTCGGTCGCCCCGGTCACCTCGTCAGGCTCGTCCTCGGCGGGGACGAGCATCCGCTCCTGGCGCCGCCCTCGACCCACAGCAGGATGCGCAAGGACGACGCGACGGGCTAGCGTCGCAGCGGGAGCAGATCCGCCACCGACCCGAGGACCTCGTCCGCCAGCGGCGCGAGGTCCTCGTCCGTCCCCACCCCGGTCAGGACCCCATAGACGCGGGCGACACCGGCCGCCCGACCCATCTGCAGGTCCGCGATCGAATCGCCGACCACCGCTGAACGTGCGGGCGATCGCCCGAGTGCGGTCGCGACGTGCACGACCATGTCGCTCGCCGGCTTCACCGGGACGCCGTCGTCCGCGCAGACGATCGCGTCGACCAGGTCCGCGACGCCGAGTGCGGCGAGCGTCCGTTCGGTGGGGTCGCGGTCATCGCTCGTGGCGACAGCGATGACGATCCCCCGCCCGCGGATCGCCCCGAACAACGCGACCAGGTCGGTCACAGGCCGGGCAAGCGCCACGGGATCGGGAGCGTGCCAGACGGCGTCGAGCGCCCGGCCCGCAGCCTCGGACCCGAGACCCAGCAACCGAAGCAGATCCGCGATCTCGTCGCGGATGCGGGCCATCGGCGTCGCGGCGAGATGGCCGCCGGCGATCGCCTTCCCGGTCGCCGCGTCGTAGCCAAGCAGCGCATACAGCGGCTCGCGGACCGCGCGCCCGGTCGCGACCTCGAGCGCATCGGCAAGGTCCACGGCCCAGCCGCTCCACATCGCGTGGAACTCGATGAGCGTGCCGTCCTTGTCGAAGACCACCAGCTCGATGCCGTCGAGGCGGTCGGTCATACCTCCGCGCCGGTCGCCGCGTTCGCGCTGGTGCGCGAGGCGTCGAGCACGAAACAGGCTTCCGGCGGGAATGAGACGGTGACATCTGATCCCACCGGAGGGATCGTGAGGTGCGGCTCATTGAACATGTCGAGCGAGAGCTGGATCGGCTCGTGGCCGTTCGACCCATCGCCGAGGCTGAGCCGCAGACGCACCACGGACCCCAGGAAGTTGATGTCGGCGACCGTCGCCGTCAGGTGATTCTCGGTGGCATCGCCAGGACCGATATCCATCCCCTCGGGGCGGAGGGCCAGGGTCACGGTCTGGCCGGCGCCCGCCGTGGCGACCGGCTTCGAGGTGCGGATCTCCTGTCCGCCCAGCGAGACCCGACCGGCCGCGGCATCGATGACGCCGGCCTGGACCAGGTTGAGCGTCCCGACGAAGGAGGCCACGAACGAGGTGGCCGGGAAGTTGTAAATCTCGAACGGGGTCCCGATCTGCTCGATGCGACCCTGGCTCATGACGACCACCCGATCCGACAGGGAGAGCGCCTCCTCCTGGTCATGGGTGACGTAGACCGTCGTGATCCCCAGCGATCGCTGGATGTCGCGGATCTCCTTGCGCAGCACGATCCGGATCTTGGCGTCGAGGGCCGACAGTGGCTCGTCGAGGAGCAGCACCTGCGGTTCGATGGCGAGGGCCCGGGCAAGAGCGACGCGCTGCTGCTGTCCGCCCGACAGCTGGTACGGATAGCGATCGCTCTTCTCGGGCAGGCCGATCAGCGTGAGGAGTTCGGCGACGCGCTTCGTGATGGCGTCCTTGGGTCGCTTGCGCACCTTGAGCCCGAACCCGACATTGCCGGCGATGGTCATGTTCGGGAAGAGGGCGTACGACTGGAAGACCATCCCGACGTTGCGCTGGTTCGGGGCGCGGTTCGTCACGTCAGCGCCGTCGATGGTGATGGTCCCGCTGGTCGGTCGTTCGAAGCCCGCGATCATGCGCAGGGTGGTGGTCTTGCCGCAGCCCGATGGGCCGAGGAACGAGACGAACTCGCCGCGCTGCGCGACGAGGTTGAAGTCCTCGACCGCGGCCATCTCGCCGAACGCCTTGCGGACGTGGGTGAGCTCAAGGAAGGTCATCTGGGGCCCCTTCGTGTTCAGCGTGCGCCGGCGACCGAGACGCGACCCTGGCCGGTCCGCCCGATGAGCGAGATGGCGCCCATCGCCAGCCACGTGAGGCCGAAGCTGATGAGCGAGACGGCGGCCGGCTCGTAGGCCTTGTTGCCGCCGAGGAGCGAGAGGTACGGCCCGAAGGCCGGGCGCGCCAGGTAGTTCGCGATGGTGAACTCGCCCACGACGATGGCAAGCGTCAGAAAGGCGCCGCTCAGGAGCGCCACCCGCAAGTTCGGCAGGATGACCTGCCACAGGAGTCGGATCCATCCGGCGCCCAGGCTCTGCGAGGCTTCCGTGAGCACCTGCACATCGATCGCGCCGAGGCCCGTGTCCACCGCCCGGTACATGTAGGGGAACGACAGGATCACGTAGGCGGCGATCAGGAGCACGTTGCTGCCGAAGTCCGTGAAGGTCAGCGGGAACGGCGGCGCCCCGAACGTCTTGATCAGGCCGAACACGAGGATGATCGGTGGGACGACGAACGGGAGCAGCGTGATGAACGAGATGATCGGCCGCCACCGAGGAAGCTTGAGGCGGACCCAGAATGCGGTCGGGACGATGATCCCGACGCTGACGATGATCGTGATGACTCCGGCCACGAACGAATACGCCAGCCCCTGCGCGAACAATGGATCGGCGAGCGAATTCGTGAACGCAGCACCGAACGGCACCGCCTTCAGAGAGAAGAGCAGCGCACCGAGCAGCGGCAGGAAGAAATACAGGATGCCGACGATGAACACGAACCACCACCAGAGACGCCCGATGGACCAGCGTCGGCGCTGTTCGGGCGCGCCGGCGGGCGCCACCAGGTTCGCGGCCTCCGGGTGCACGGTGTTGACGCCTCCGCCCATGTTGCTCATCGCCGCAGCCACCGTTCGGATCGTCGCTGGAGGATCGTGTAGAGAAAGATCGTGATGCCCATGATCACCACCATGCCCATGGCGAGCGCGAACCCGAGCCCCGGGTTGTGGAGCACGTCGCCGGACAGCTGTCGGCCGATGACGACGGGCACGATGTTCGCGAGCGGATACAGCTGGTAGGCCGTCGCTTGCGCCCCGAATGCATTCCCGAACAGCAGGATCGTGGCGCCCAGGATCGACGGTGTCAGGATCGGCAGCGCCACGTAGCGCCAATACTGAAACGTGCTGGCGCCCATGTTCTCGGACGCCTCGCGCCAGTCCCTGCGCAGCCCGTCGATGGCCGGCGCGATGATCAGGACCATCAACGGGAACTGGAAGTACATGTAGGCGAGCTCGATGCCGACCTTCGAGTACAGCGTGAAGCCGCCCTGGTACAGGTTGACCCCGAAGACGCTCGTGATGAGCACGGTGAGGAATCCCAGTCGGCCGAGCGTGAAGATGAACGCGAGCGCCAGCGGGATCCCCGCAAAGTTCGACGCCACGCCCGAGAACGTCATCAGCGCGCCACGGATCCAGCGCGGCAGGCCGCCGGAGATCACGGCGAACGCGAGCAGGAAGCCGAAGACGGCACCACCGATGGCCGTCACGAGGCTGATCTCGATGCTGTTGAGGTAGGCCTCCCGGGTCGTGTCGCCACCCAGGTCGATGTAGTTCTGAAGCGTCGGCGCGCCGGTCTTGCTGTCGACGAAACTCCCGACCACCAGGTAGAACGTCGGGATGATCATGAATGCCAGGGAGAAGGCCAGGAACGGCACGACGCCGAGCCAGGCCCACGAACGGCGTCGCCCCGGGGGTGCCGATGGCACACCCGGGGCGTTCGGGACGAGTGCGGCGTCGCTCAACGCGTCACCGCGCCAGTCCGACTCGGAGCCTTACTTGACCGTCACACCGACGGCAGCCGCCCAACCCTTGGTGATCAGGTCGGATGCCTTGGTGATCTGGTCGAGGGTCGGCAGGACAGCGCCCTTCGTGTCGGGGAGCTTGGCCTGCGCGGCCGCGTCGACGGTGCCCTTCGCGACCAGGTCGTCGTAGCGGATCGGGTTGCAATACCCGCCAAGCCACGCGTTCTGACCTGCGTCGGAGTAGAGGTATTCCATCCAGAGCTTTGCCGCGTTCGGGTGCGGCGCGTAGGCGCTGATCGCCTGCACGTACATGCCACCGAAACGGCCGCTGGTCGGGACGACCACCGTGATGGCCGGGTTGCCGGCGAGCGAGTCCTTGTCGGCCAGGGCGTTGTACGTCCATGCGATGCGGATCGGCGTCTCACCCGAGGCGACCGTCGCGGTCTTGGCGATGACCGGCACGAAGTTGCCGGCCGCGTTCAGCTGCTTGAAGAAGTCCAGGCCCGGCTGCGCGTTGTCGACGCTGCCGCCCGTGCCGAAGCCGGAGGCCCAGACACCGGAGATGGCCTGGTTGGAGACGGTCGGATCGCCGGCGAGGGCGACCGAGTTCTTGTAGTCCGGCTTGAGCAGGTCGGCCCAGTCGGCCGGCACGGTCTTGACGACGGCGGTGTTGACCTCGAACGCGAGGACACCGTAGTAGTCGCCGTACCACGCGCCGTCGGCATCCTTGGCGGTGGCCGGGATCGAGTCCCAGGTGGAGACCTTGTACGGCGCGATGAGCCCCGCGGCCTTCGCCTCTGGCCCGAACTTCAGGCCGACGTCGATGACGTCCGGCGCCTGCGGGCCCTTGTTGTCCTTGTTCGCCTTGATGGCTTCGATCTCGTCGCCGGAGCCGCCATCGGGGTTGAGCCCGTTGATCGGGATCCCGTACTTCGCGGTGAAGCCGTCGATGAGGGCGCCGTAGTTGCACCAGCTTCGAGGCAGGGCGATGGTGGTCAGGCCGCCTTCGGCCTTGGCCGCGGCGATGAGCCCGGCCATCGGATCGGCGCCGGCGCTGGCGCTGGCGGGTGCCGCGCTGCTGGCGGCAGGGGCGGCGCTGCTGGGCGCCGGGGCGGCGCTGCTGGCCGCGGGGGCCGAGCTGCTACCGGTCGATGAACACGCCGCGAACACGATCGCCGCGACGCTGAGGAGACCCGCGAACCGGGTCAGGCGAGAATTGGCGCTCAAATCCATTCCTCCAGTGTGAACATCAGGGTGACTCGATGACACGAGCGGTCGCCTGCGGGGACCTCCTCTTTCTCCCCTCTCACGATCGCGAGTCCGTCCGACGAGAGTGTGGCGGACGCCTGGGACGGACATACGGTCTTCGGCGTCCATTGCACAGCCCCCGTCATCGTGCGTCAAGACCATGTGTGCTGTTTGTTAACGCCGTGTCGTCGGACGGTGCGTTTCAGGACCGCACGCGGCGCATCTCCGGGTCGAACAGCGGCTCCTTCGTTACCGTGGCTGCGACGGTCTCGCCGAATGACTGGACGAGGACCCGTGTCCCGGCTGACGCGACGGTCGCCGGCAGCCAGGCGTAGGCGATCGACTGCCCGATGGAGTAGCCGAATGCGGCGCTGGTGACGTAGCCGACGGCCCGGCCGTCGATGAGGACGGGCTCCTTGCCCATGAGGACCCGGGTCGGATCAGCGATGACCAGTGCGACGAGCCGGCGGGTGGCGGCCGCCTCGCTTCGGCCATGGAGGGCCGCGCGACCGAGGAATCCGTCCTTCTCCATGCGGACCGCGAAGCTCACACCGGCCTCGTAGGGGTCGTGTTCCGTGGTCATGTCCGTGCCCCACGACCGGTAGCCCTTCTCCAGCCGCAGACTGCCGAACGCGCTGCGGCCCGCGGCGACGATCCCGTGCGGCTGGCCTGCGGCCCACAGCTCGTCCCACAGCTTGCGACCCATATCGGCACTGGCGTAGAGCTCCCAGCCGAGCTCGCCCACGTAGGAGAGGCGCAGCGCCGTCACCGGCACGTGCCCGATGTGGAAGGAGCGGGCCTTGAAGTAGCCGAACGCCTCATTCGAGACGTCGATGTCGGCGAGCGAGGCGAGCACGTCGCGAGCCCGTGGACCCCACAGCCCGATGCAGCACGTGCCGGCGGTGATGTCGCGGACCTGGACGCTCCCATCGGTCGGCGCGTGGCGGTCGAGCCAGGCCAGGTCGAGGTTCCCGTTCGCGCCGATCTGGAATCGGTCCGTCGCCAACCGCGCGATCGTGAGGTCGCTACGGATGCCGCCGGTCTCCTCGAGGAGAAGCGTGTAAACGACCGTGCCGACCGGCCGGTCCAGGCGGTTCGTGGTCAGCCCGTCGAGGAAGGCCAGCGCACCGGGCCCGGAGACCTCCAGGCGCTTCAGCGAGGTCATGTCGTAGAGCGCGACGCCGTCACGCGTGGCGAGCGCTTCGGCACCGACGATCGGCGACCAGTACCGGGCGGCCCACGCCCCTCGCTCGGGGATCTGCGACCGGTAGCGATCGACCAGGCCGGCGTTCGCCTCGTACCACTGTGGTCGCTCCCAGCCGCTCCCCTCGAGGAAGACCGCGCCAAGGGCCTGCTCGCGTTCGTAGAACGGGCTGGTCCGCATCGGGCGCGGGGACTCCATCGGCTGGAGCGGGTGGAGGATGTCGTAGACCTCCACGAAGTTCTGCATCCCCCGCTCGCGGACGTAGGTGGGCGCCAGCTGGTGCGGTTCGAATCGCTCGATGTCGCATTCGTGGACGTCGACCGTGGGCTGGCCATCGACCAGCCATTCGGCCACGGCCTTCGCGACACCCGCGGAGTGCGTCACCCAGACCGCTTCGGCCAGCCAGAACCCACCGACGTCGCGTGACTCGCCCATGAGCGGATTGCCGTCCGTGGTGAAGGAGAAGAGCCCATCGAAGCCTTCGGCGACCTGCGCGTCGCGCAGTGCCGGGATGGCCGCCTGTGCCCAGGCCCATGACTCCGTGAAGTCGTCCGGGGTGAAATCGAGCACGGACGGCATGACCGGAGCGACCCCGGGCGCCAGCAGGTCCTCCGCCGAGACCGGCATCGGACGATGGCCGTAGGCGCCGATCCCCAGCCGATCGACGTGCTCGCGGACGTACAGGTCGCGGTCCTGGAGGCGCAGGATGGGTCGCAGGTCCTCGAGCTCGGCTGACGCGGCCATGGCGGCCAGGGCGGGGAGTGGCGTGGTCTTGACGTAGATGTGGCCGAGCGGCTGGAGGGGTACGGGTACGCCGACCATGGCCCCGATGCGCGGCCCCCAGATGCCGGCGGCACAGACGACGATGTCCGCCGGGAACTCGCCCTGGTCCGTGATCACGGCCGCAACGTGCCCGTGCTCGGTGCGGATGGAGGTGACGGTCTGGCCGCCGAGCACCGTGGCGCCGCGTTCGATCGCACGACGTGCCTGCGCCTCGCTCGCTCGGACGGCCTTGGCCAGGCCATCGGTCGGGACGAGATAGCCGCCGAGGACCACGTCCGGGTCAAGCAGGGGCCACGCGCGCACGGTCTCCTCGGGGTCGAGGAGCCGCCCCGCGATGCCCCATGACGTGGCGAACCCGTGGCGTCGCTGGAGTTCAGACAGCCGTTCGGGGGTGAGTGCCACCTCGAGGCCGCCCACCTGCCGGAAGCACCACTGACCGTCGAGGGTCAGCCCCGAGTATTTCTCCACGGTGTAGCGGGCGAACTCGGCCATCGTCTTCGACCCGTTGGTCTGAAAGACGAGGCCCGGGGCATGCGACGTCGATCCGCCCGCGGCGAACAGCGGCCCCTGCTCGAGGACGGTGACGTCGGTCCAGCCGCGCTCCGTCAGCTCGTCGACAAGGGCGCAGCCGACGATGCCGGCACCGATGATCACGACCCTGGGGCCGTTGGCCACCGTGGGCTCTCCCTGTCTGCTGGTCGGGCCACGGGGCCCGGGAATGGCGAGGCGGCGGACCCTGCGGCCCGCCGCCTCGAGATCACTGGTCGCGGATCAGTTGGCCGGGAGCCAGGCCTTCCAGACGGCCTCGTTGGCGTCGACCCACTTCTTGGCGGCGTCGTCGTCGGACAGGCCGTCTTGGGAGATGGATGCGGCGACCGCGTTCTGGTCGTCGTTGGTCCAGTGGAAGTTCTTCACCAGGGTGTAGAACGGGCTTCCGCTGGTGGCCAGCTTCGTGGAGACGATCTTGTTGAGGTGGTACGGCGGGTAATCGCACGTGATCTTCTTGGGATCCTTGGTGTCGCAGCCCGCGGTCCAGGCCGGGAGCGGCACGTGCGTCACCTGGACCACTGCCGAGAACCAGTTTGGTTCGTAGTAGTAGGCCAGGAGCGGCTTCTGCTGATCGATGGCGGTCTGGATCGCCTTGTCGGAGGCGGCCTCGCTGCCCGAGTAGACGACCTTGAAGTTGAGGCCAAGGCCATCGATGATCGCCTGGTCGTTCGTGACGAACGAGGGGTCGCCATCGAGGAGCTGACCCTTGTCACCGGATTCCGACGTCTTGAACTGGTCGGCGTACTTGTTGAGGATCGTCGGGTTGGTGGCCGCGGTCAGGATGTCCGGGTTGGCGTCCGCGAAGAACTTCGGGACGTACCAGCCGATGATCCCCTCGTTGCCGGTCATCCCGGCGTCCTGGGCGACCTTCTTGTCGGTGATGTACTTGGCGGCGAGGTCCTCGTGACCCCAGTTCTCCAGGATCGCATCGACGACGCCGGTCTCGAAGCCCTGCCACGAGGTCTGCTCGTCGAGGTTCTTCTTGACGACGGTGCAACCGAGCGAGTGCTGCGCGATGTAGGCGATGACGGCCGCATCGGCCTCATAGCCCACCCACGGATTGACGGCCAGGTTGACGCTGCCGCATGGCGCCGAGCTGACGGCCGCCGCGCTGGACGACGGGGTCACCGAGGCCGGGGCGCTGGCGGGCGCCGCCGACGATGCGGCCGGAGCCGCGCTGCTGGCGGCCGGCGTGGCGCCACCAGACGACGTACAGGCTCCGAACACGATCATGAACACGGCGGCGACGGACGCGATCCGCGCCGCGGGATTGCCTCTCAGGCTCACACCTGCTCCTTTCATCCGACCGTTCCCGGACGTGCCGGGCGGTCGACTCCTCCTCCGCCGGCGGGTGCCGGGGTCGATATCCAGGTCGAGAACGCGGTCATCCTACCCAGTTCCGTCAGGATCGGCCGGGTCACGTGGGTTCGACCGGGTCGCTCTTCGGTCGTCGCACGAGCGCCCGCGCCGGGAAACCCAGGATCGCCAGCGGCATTGAGATGATGCCGAGCGAACTGCCGCGCGAACCCGATGTCCGGGCACCGGCGCCCTGGGTGATGCGGTCGAGCAGGACGCCGAGCAGCACGATCGAGATGGCGGCCGCGATGCCCTTGCCGAAGTCGTTGAGCTGCGAGAAGCCGGCGACCACGTCATAGCCGAGGGCGCCGCCACCCACAAGACCGCCCACCACGACCATCGACAGGACCAGCACGACGCCCTGGTTCGTCGCCACCAGCAGCGAGCGACGGGCCATCGGCAGCTGGACGTTGCGGATCATCTGGAGCCGGGTCGATCCGGCGGCGGTCGCGGCCTCGATCGCGGTGGGCGAAACGCCCTTGACCCCGTCCTCGACCAGCCGGATGACCACCGGGACAGCGAAGATCACGGCGGCCACGATCGCGGTCGCGCGGGTCGGTCCGAACAGGGCGACCGCTGGCAGGAGATAGACGAAGGCCGGCAGGGTCTGGGCGAAGTCGTTGATCGGCCGCATGACCGCGGCGATGCGCCGGTCGCGGGCGCTCGCCACTCCCAGCGTGATCCCGATGATCATCGTCAGCACGACCGCGACGAGGACGAGAGCCAGCGTCTGCATCGAGTGCTCCCACAGCTGGAGCAGCACCACGATCACCAGCGAGATCGCCGCGGCAACGGCCGCGCGCCGACCACTGACGACACCGGCGACACCGGCCGCGACCACCACCACGAGCCACCACGGTGCGGATTCCAGCAGGCTCTGGAGCGGGTTGAGGAGATAGCTCGTGAGGATGTTCTTGGCGGCGTCCGTGACCGGATAGAGGTTGATCTCGATCCAGTGCACGACATCGTTGACCGGCTTCGCGAACGAGAACCGCCAGTCCGGGAATTCCTTGCCGATCGGCAGCACGTTGCCCGCGACGATCAGCCCCACGGTGACGACGGCGACGCCGACGATCAGCACGCGCCGGCGGTCGATCCCAGAGGTCTGCTCCGGCAGCTTCGTATGGTCGGGCGTGTTGCTGGCGGCAGCCGTGATGCGATCGAGGATCATGGCCAGCAGGACGATCGCGAGCCCCGCCTCGAACGCCTTCCCGACGTTGAGCTTCTGGAGGGCCCGGATGATGTCCTGGCCAAGGCCAGGCGCATCGATCAGCGCGGTGATCACGATCATCGACAGGGCGAACATGATCGTCTGGTTCACGGCCAGTCCGATCGTGCGCCGGGCCATCGGCAGCTGGACCTTGCGCAGGATCTGCCAGCCCGTGGAGCCCATCGACTCGGCGGCTTCGAGCGTCTCGCTCCCGACGCCCCGGATGCCGAGGGCCGTGATCCGGATCGCCGGCGGGATGGCGTAGATCAGCGTGGCGACGGTAGCTGCAGGCGGGCCGATCAGGAAGATCAGGGTGAGGGGCGCGAGATACGCGAAGGTCGGCATGATCTGCATGAAGTCGAGCACCGGCGAGACGACGCGCAGGAACCGCTCGCTGCGACCGGCCACGATGCCGATCGGGATGCCGATCGCCAGGGCCAGGACGACCGCGGCGAGCATCAGGTCGAGGGTCGCGACGGTCGAGTCCCACAACCCGAGCAGACCGAATGCGAGGAAGCTCGCGACCACGAAGAGCGCCGTCCGCCAGCTGACGAAGATCAGCGCGAGTGCCCCGAACGTCGCGGTCAGGCCGATCCAGGTCAGGCCCTGCAGGACGGTCAGGAACGCGGCGATCAGCCATTCGATGCCGGCCCGGATGGGTTCGAACACGTAGATGAAGAGCGGGAACGTGGTGCGGTTCTCGTCGACCCAGTCGCGACCGCTGTTGATGCGCAGGAAGAGGTCGGCGTCCTCGGAGTGCGGCAAGGTCCATTGGTCGTGGAAGAGCAGGTAGAGCACGGCGGCCACGGCGAACAGCAGCGCGATACGGCCGCCCTTCGAGAGCTGGAACTCTGTGCGGCCCGCCAGCGGGAACGAGACCGCGGTCACGTGGCGACCGTCATCGCCTGCGCGTCGGGCGCCAGTTCATCATCGGAGCCGGCGATCGTCGTCAGGATCGATGCGCGGTCCACCACCCCGACCAGCTGGCCGTCCTGCATCACCCGGATCGGCTTGTCGCTGGCGGCGACGGCATGGATCACGGTGCGGATGACGGTGTCGACCGGGAATTCGGGTCCATCGATCGGGTCGTCGTCGCGCCGCGGACGCATCACCCAGCGCAGGGTCAGGACGTGCGACTTGGGCACGTCGCGCACGAAATCGGCCACGTAGTCGTCGACGGGGGCTCCGACGAGGTCCTCGGGCTTGCCGGCCTGCACGATCTCCCCGTTGCGCATGATCACGATGTGGTCGCCCAGCTTGAGCGCCTCGGCAAGGTCGTGGGTGATGAAGACCATCGTCTTGCCGACCTCCTTGTGGAGGCGGATGACCTCGTTCTGCATGTCCCGCCGGATGAGCGGGTCGAGCGCGCTGAACGGCTCGTCGAATAGCATCACCTCGGGATCGACAGCAAGCGCGCGGGCCAGGCCGACGCGCTGCTGCTGGCCTCCGGACAGCTGGTCGGGGTAGCGCTGGTCATAGCCACCCAGACCGACGAGCTCGAGCATCTCGCGCGACCGGGCGTGCCGCTCGGTCTTGCCGACACCGCGGATCTCAAGGCCGTAGCCCACGTTGTCGATGACCTTGCGATGCGGCAGCAGCCCGAAGTGCTGGAAGACCATCGAGAACCGTCTCCGACGCAGCTCGCGCAGACGCTGGGCATCGGCCTTGCGGACGTCCTCGCCATCGAGCAGGATCTCGCCGGCCGACGGCTCGATCAGCCGGGTCAGGCAGCGCACGAGCGTGGACTTGCCGCTGCCCGACAGGCCCATGACCACGAAGACCTCGCCGGGCCAGACATCGAACGAGATGTCGCGCACCGCGACATTGCTGCCGGTCTTGCGTCGGATCTCATCGGTGCTGAGCTGCTCATCGGGCGTGCCGACGATCTTGCTCTCGGCCGGGCCGAAGATCTTCCAGAGATGGCGGACCGAGATCGTGGGGTTCCGACCGGCCGCATCGGTCCCGCCGGGCGCGGGCCTCGCCCCTGCGGCAGGTCGAACCGCCGGGGGATCGCTCGGTGCGGCCGTGGCATCTGCCGTCATCGCTGCTCCTCTCAGCCCGCGAACCAGCCCCCGGGTCTGGGGTACCCGTTGTGCCAGATGTGCTTCGCCTCACGGTACTCGTCCAGACCACTCGGGCCAAGTTCCCGACCGATCCCGGACTGCTTGAAGCCGCCCCATTCTGCCTGCGGCAGATACGTGTTGTAGTCGTTGATCCACACGGTCCCGTGGCGCAGTCGCGCGGCGACGCGCTCGGCGCGTGCGGCGTCAGCGGTCCAGACGGCACCGGCCAGCCCGTAGGTGGTGTCGTTGCCGAGTTCGATGGCTTCGGCCTCGGTCGTGAAGCGTTCCACGGTGAGGACAGGCCCGAACACTTCCTCGCGGATGACGCGCATGTCGCGACGGACGTCGGCGAAGACTGTCGGTCGGTAGAAGAAACCATCCTGGAGCTCGGGTTCATCCGGTCGTCGGCCGCCGGCGACCAGCCGGGCACCCTCCGCGAGGGCCGACGCGACATAGCCTTCGACGCGGTCACGGTGGGCGGCGCTGATGAGCGCGCCTGTTTCGGTTGCAGGGTCCACGCCGACACCCAGGCGGATACGGTCGGCCCGGCGCCCGATCTCTGCCACGAACCGGTCGTAGATGCTGGCCTCGACGATCGCCCGGCAGCCCGCGGAGCAGACCTGCCCCGAATGCGCGAACGCGCCGGCCAGCGCGTTGTCCACTGCCGCGTCGAAGTCGGCGTCGGCGAAGATGATGTTGGGGCTCTTGCCACCCAGTTCCAGCGCGACCCGCTTGATGTTGATCGCGGAGCCCCGGATGAGCGCCTGTCCGGCATCGATGCCGCCCGTGAGCGAGACGAGATCCACGTCACGGCTGTCGGCGAGCGCCTGGCC
>JBBQLI010000058.1:0-21326 GCA_038327765.1 Candidatus Limnocylindrales bacterium
CCGGATCGAGGGCTTCGAGCATGTTGCGACCGATCAGGTCGCCAGGCCGATAGCCGAGGATCTCCGTCGCGGGGCCGTTCGCGAGTGTGGTCCGACCGTCGACGTCAGCCACCCAGACGCCTTCCTTGGAGAGCTCCACGATCCCGCGGTACAGGCTCTCACTGCGACGCATCTCGTCGAGGGCGTGGCGCTCCGCGTCGTGCGCGTCGACGATCAGGTCCCGCTGCTCACGGACAAGCCGGCGGGCCTCATCGAGGACCCGGATCCCGGTGATCGAGAGGAAGGATCCGATCGCGAACGCCTCGACGGTCGAGATGCGCGTCGTTTCGGGCCACAGCGAGTCCCCGATCGGGAGGAAGACGCTGATCGCCATCGGGATGAGGCAGGTCACGCACCAGGCGACCTGATGGATCGGGCGCCAGCGCCCGAACAGGGCGATCGCGACTGGCAGGATGCCCATCAACACGGGCCCGATCAGGGCCAGGCCGGGGAACTGATTCGAGATGCCGATCACCGCCTGAAGCATCACCCACGACGAGACGCCGTACAGGAGGGGCGCCCAGCGATCGGAGAGCCGTCGCTCGGCCACGGTCACGGTCACGAAGGCGCCCGCGATGACCAGCGTCAGGATCGCGAACGCCGTCGTCACCGCGCCGACATCGAGGGTCGTGTCACCCGAGATGACGATCGATACGAGGAGCGCCCCGGCCGCAGCACCGAGGCCGGATCGCGCCGACAGGCGGATCTGGGCACGGAGGTGCTGGCTTTCGATATCGTCGAGTGCTGCGGTCACCGGATGCCTCGGAAGGAGATGGGCTCCCACTCAGGCTTTCAACCGTCGCAGACAGACGGCCATCCGGCTATGGCCCGAACGGACCCCCCTGATGCGCCCCGACGCCTACAGGCGGTGGGTCTCGAGGAAGCCGCGGACCGCGTCCGCCACCTGCTGGTAGCTGGACTCGCCGACCACCAGCCCGTAGTGCGAATGCGCACCGAACGGTTCGAACTCAGCTTCGAGCCACTCGGCGAGTCGCTCGGAGTCGTCGTTCGTGACGGTCCGATCGAGACCACCGCCGATGACGAGGCGCGGGATCGCCTCGACCGCACGCCTGTCCACCGAGACGCCGGCCAGCATCTGCCGACGGGCATTGCCCGCTTCGTGCGGCTTCTGGCCCAGCAGGTGCTGGATCCGCAGGACGTCATTGAGGTCCAGGTCGCGATGGTCGCGGACCAATCGCTCGGGGAGTGTCTCCCAGCCGATCATCGATCGTCCGTAGACCTCCGGGATCTCGCGCAGCTCGAAGGAGCGGGCGGGATCGCGTAGTTCGCGTGGCAGCTCGGAGCTGATCAGCACCAGCCCGGACATCGGCATCCGCTCGGCGGCCTTCAGGGCCAGCAATCCACCCATCCCGTGACCGACCACGACCACGGACGACCCGAGCCGCTCGAGGGCGGCGATCACGTCCTCGGTATAGGTATCGAACGAGAGCTCGGCAGGATCAGCCGTCGAGGACCAGTAATGGTTGCGCAGGTTGAGGGCATGGCCTTCCCAGCCGCGGCCCGCGAAATAGCCGAGGTAGCGCTCCCACAGCCACGACCCCGTGAGCTCGCCGTGCAGGAACAGCAGGGGCTTCCGGCGCGAGCGACGCTCGGGCAGCCACGACTCGATATAGAGCCCGCGGCCGTGCAGCTCGATCTCGTCCTTGCGGACCGGTCGTCCGTTCAGCGGCGGGAGCTGGGCCTGGGCGAGGATCGCATCGGGTGTCTGGTCTGGCAACGGGCTCACCATTCGTGCGGGTTGATCAGCAAGCCGGTCAGGGCCTTCGGGTAGAAGTAGGTCGACTTCTGGGGCATGACATCGCCGTCGCCGGCGACGGCCGCGATCGACGCGACCGGGGTGGGTTCGAGCAGGAATGCCGCGGAGGCGCCATCGGTCGCATCGTCGACCCGCGTGATCGCATCGGCCGCGGACTTCGTGTAGGCGACGGCACCCGCGGCGACCGCCGCGGGATCGATCCCGAGCAGGCGCTCCAGCGCGACCCCCAGCAGGACCACGTCGAGCGACCGGACGGCCGCTCCCCCGGCGGGGAGGAACGGTTCGAAGGCGGCCCGCTTCGCCGTCAGCCGCGCGCCGCCGGCCCGCGTCCACAGGCCGAACCGTCCGGCACCGCCGGTCGCCAGCCCCGCCGCGTCGAAGGTCGTGCGCAGATCCGCGGCGGAGACGCCCCGCTCCACGTCGAAGAGCGTCTCGGCACGATCGACCAGCGCGGCGACGGTCGCCTCGTCGAGACCGCGCACGAGGCGATGCGTCGGGAGGACCGTCAGCGGCGCCGACGTCGGCAGGAACAGCATCAGCAGGTAATCGAACGCCGGATCCTCTTCGCACGACCGGCTCATCCGCCGCTCGTCGCGGTAGCGCAAAGCAGTTTCGTAGCGGTGATGCCCGTCCGCGATCGCGATCGGCGCGGACGCGGCGGCGGCGAGCGTCTCGGTGACGAGCTGAGCCTGGTCGCCGTCCGCAGCCACGGCCCACAGTCGATGGCGGACACCGTCGTCGTCGGTGATGTCGATGAGCGGAGGATCCGTGGCCCAGGCGGTCAGACGACCGCCGACCGTGCCTTCCGGGTCGTCGAACAGACCGACCACCGGGCTCGTGTTGACGCCCGTGGCCCGGAGCAGCTTGTAGCGATCCTCCTTCGGCCCCGACAGCGTCCGTTCATGTGGCAGCACGCCGGCGCCGGGGCCGAACGCCTCCAGCCGCAGTCGTCCGAAGAAGCCGCGCTGCGTCCGCTCCACGTCCGTCCCTGGCACCCGATAGGTCTGCTGATAGACGTAGATCGATGGGTGCGGGTCCTTATGGAGCGTGCCGTCGGAGCGCCAGCCGGCCAGCGTGCGCGCGGCCCGGCGGTAGCGATCGTCGGGCTCGTCACCCGGGATGGCTTCGGGGAGGTCAAGGCGCACCACGTTCGCAGGATGGCGGGCAAGGAGCCGGGCATGTTCATCGGGGCCGATCACGTCATACGGCGGCGCGACGACCGCGCGGAGATCGCCGACCGTGGACGGGTCGAAGCGAAGGGCGCGGAAGGGTCGGATGTGGGGCACGGGACTCCCGGATGGCGGCTCGCTGGCCAACGGCGGCGGGACAGGGGCATCGTACGATAGCCGCCGCCGTCACGCGACCGTCCAGGACGGCCGCGCCCTCTCGATCGACCTGCTCCACGGCCATACGCAACTTTCCCGGCGAATGAGACGTCCTTGCTCTGACCGACCGGTCGGATCATCCGAGCCCCACGGAGACTTCGTGCGCGTCCGACCCCGTCGCGACCCCGCCACCGGCCCCGCGCGTCACCCGAACCGCTCGTTCCGTGCTGCCCTGAGCCTGCTGGCCGTGGCGGCCCTCGCGTTCGGTGCGTTCCCCGCTCGGGTCGGCGCCGTGGATGGACTCACGATCGAGGCGCATGCCCTCCTCCAGGGCCACGCTCGCGTCGGTTCCTGGATGGCCGTCGCGGTCCACGTCAAGAACGACGGCCCAGCCATCGATGGCGAGCTCCGGGCGGCCGGGGGACCACAGGGTCAGACCCGGTTCAGTGTCGCCGCGCCCCTGCCCACGACCTCGGACAAGACCATCGTCCTGTACGTCCAGCCGCCGGCCTTCGGCCGCGAGCTCGAGATCGACCTGGTCGAGGGCGGTCAGACCATCGCCAAGACGAAGGCCACCTTCACGATCCACGATGCGAGCCAGCTCATCGTGGGGGTGGTGGCCGAACGGGCGAGCGACATCGTCGGCGACATCGACCTCCAGGCGAACCAGCAGCAGCTCGCGCCCGTCGTGATCCCACTGACCCCGGCAGATCTGCCCGATCGCGTGGAGGCGTGGGACGCCCTTGATCGCATCGTGTGGCAGGACACCGACTCGGCGCTGCTGACCGACACGAAGCTTGCGTCGCTGCGCGGCTGGGTGGCCGGCGGTGGACGACTCGTGATCGCGGGTGGGACCGGTGGTCCGGCGATGCTGTCGGCCTTCCCCGATGACCTGCTCCCCTATCGACCGACGGCGACCGTCGATGTGGCCGCGGCGAGCCTCGCGAGCCTGGTCGGCACGGTCCCCGCAGGCTCGGCCGATCTGCCGGCGCTGGGCGGCACCCTCATCGCCGGCCGGGCCCTGCTCACGAGCGGGGACCGCGTGATCGCGGCCGACCGCGCCTACGGCAGCGGCGCGGTGACGATCCTGGGGTTCGACCCCACCACGAAATGGATCTCGCAGGGCGACGCCAGTCGGACCCTGTGGCGGCGCGTGCTGCCGACGCGCATCTCGAGCGGCCTCGTCGTGGGCGACGACAGCCAGCTCGTCGGGGCCGTAGCACAGACGCCGTCGCTCGCGCTCCCGCCGATCGGCGGCCTGGTCGGGCTCCTTGGCGCGTACATCCTGCTGATCGGTCCCATCAACTACCTCGTCCTGCGTCGCATCGACCGGCGCGAATGGGCGTGGATCACGATGCCCGCCCTGATCGGGGTCTTTGCGGTGTCGGCCTATGTCTTCGGCGCGACGCTCCGCGGCAGCGACGTCCTGATCAATCAGGTCGCGGTAGTGCGAGGAGCGCCAGGTGCCACCGACGGGACGGCCCAGGTTTATGTCGGGGTCTTCTCGCCGGCGCGAGGCACCTATCAGGTCTCCATCCCGGGCCGGACACTCCTCTCGTCCCCAACCAGCGGCGATGCTTTCGGAGGGGCGCCGACTGCCGCGTCCCTCGATGTGGTCCAGGGTGAGACGGGCTCGCGGGTACGCGACCTCGACGTCGGGTTCGGATCATTGCGGACCATTCGCGCCGACACCAGCGCGGCTGTCCCGCTCATCCACACGGATCTCGTCCTCCGCGACGGTGCGCTCAAGGGCACGATCACGAACGACTCGCAGGTCACGCTGCTCCGACCGGCCGTGGTCCTCGGCGGGAACGTCCAGGTGCTGGCTGACCTGGCGCCCGGCGCTCGTGTCGACGTGTCGCTGCCGATCGTCTCGAACCAGTTCGGGATCCAGCTCTCGGACAAGGTCGTCGGTCAGCTCCAGTTCGATTCAAGCCAGTTCACGCCGGACCAATCGAACCAGTACATCCGCCACACGATCCTCGACGCGCTCACGTACGACCCGAACTTCGGGTCGACCGGCACCCTTTCGGCCGACGGTGCCGTGATCCTGGCGTGGGGCGATGGAGGCCTGCTCCCCGTGGAGATCGCCGGTCAGCACGCCCGGACCACGGGCAAGATCCTGTACTACCTGCCGGCAGCCGTCGGCGTCAGCGGGTCGACCACGTTCCGTGGGGACCTCGTCACACAGACCATCGTGGATGCCGGGAGCGCGCAGAACTTCAGCAAGGACCCCTACACCCTCTATTTCGGGCCGGGCAAGGCCACGGTGTCGTACCGGCCGCTCTCGTTCAGCGGGACGATCAGCCCCACCGAGCTGGGCATCGCGATCAACGGCGGTGGCGGGCCGGGCGCACCGGTCCTGTCGGGCGGGACCGCGGTGGATCCGTTGACCGAGATCCCCCCAGCGTGCCCTGATACCACGAAGGGTTGCGTCCAGGCCGGCTTCGACGGCACCCCGGAAGTCGAGCTGTTCGATCTGCAGCTCGGCGACTGGCGCCGCCTGCCCCATCTGACACCCGGGACGCGCTACCTGGTCAGCGACCCATCCCGCTACATCGACCCGTCATCGGGGATCGTGCTGGCGCGCTACGTCAACGAGCGGACGGACGGCATCGGGTTCAGCGTGGACCTCTCGATCACGGGGAACGTCCGATGACGGTCGCGGTCCGCACCCAGGGCATCGTCAAGCGGTATGGATCGACCGTCGCGGTCGCCGGCGTCGATCTCACCGTCGAAGCTGGCGAGATCTTCGGACTGGTCGGCCCGAACGGGGCAGGCAAGTCGACCACGTTGCGGATCCTCGCGACGCTGCTGCGTCCGACCGCCGGGGAGGCAGAGGTCGCCGGCTTCTCGGTCACCCGGAACCCCGACCAGGTCCGTCGCGTCATCGGGTTCATGCCGGACGTGTTCGGGGTCTACGACGACATGAAGGTCTGGGAATACCTGGACTTCTTCGCTCGGTGCTATGGCATCCCAGCCACCGCGCGGCGACGCATCATCGGCGACCTGCTCGAACTCGTGGATCTCGCCCACAAGCGCGATTCGTACGTCCAGACCCTGTCACGTGGCATGCAGCAGCGGCTGTGCCTCGCCCATTCGCTGGTCCACGACCCGCAGATCCTGCTGCTTGACGAACCGGCCTCCGGCCTTGATCCGCGAGCCCGTGTCGAGCTGCGCGAACTGCTGCGCGAACTCCGCTCGCTCGGCAAGACGATCCTCATCAGCAGCCACATCCTCCCGGAGCTGGAGGAGCTGTGCACCAGCGTGGCGATCGTGGATCGCGGCCAGGTGCTCGCCCAGGGCAGGGTGGCCGATATCGAGCGGCGGCTTCGGTTCGGGGCGGTGCTGCGCGTCCGGCTGTTGGCCGATGCCGGCGGACTCGAGGCGGCGCGCGAGCGCTTCGAAGCCGATGCCGACGTCGCATCGGCCACGATCCTGGACGACGGCACCATCGAGCTCGGGTTCCGCGGCGACGACGCCGCCTCGGCCCGACTGCTGGCCGAAACGGTGCGTGCCGGTCTGCCGGTGGTCAGTTTCGCCCGCGCCGCCAGTGACCTCGAAGAACTCTTCCTCCAGGTGACCGCCCCGGAACGAGCCCCGCAGGATGCGGCCTGAGGAGCGAACGATGACCGATCCCACCCACGAACCCACCACCGAACCCACCACCGATACCCGGGCTGAGCTCGAGGATGTCGTGGCCGCCGTCGCGACGACTCCCGTGGCGCCCGGTGCGCGCGGGCGTCGACTCGGCTTCTCGTTGTCCGGTCTGCGACGGATCTTCGGTGGGATGTCGGCGATCGGCGCCAAGGAGTTGCGCGGCCGGATGCGCGGCCGGCGCGCCTTCGTGATCCTGACGATCTACCTGGTCCTCCTCGGCGGCTTCGCCTGGATGATCGAACTGCTGATGGAGCGCTCGTATTCGGCGGGGTTCGGCAGTTCGGCTGCGTATGCGTCGGCGTCGATCGGCCAGGGGATCTTCGCTGCCCTGATGTTCCTCGAGACGCTCCAGGTGGTCTTCCTGGCGCCCGCAGCGACGGCCGGTGCGATCAGCCTGGAGCGCGAGAAGCAGACCCTCGAGATGCTGATCACCACCCCGATCTCGTCGGTCGCCATCGTGGTCGGCAAGCTGCTCAGCGCCCTGACCTACGTCTTCCTGCTGATCCTGGCGTCGGTGCCGCTGACCGCCGTGGTCTTCGTGTACGGCGGCGTGGCCCCCGATGACGTCCTGCGCGGCTATGCGGTCCTCGTCGTGACCGCCATCGGGCTGGGCTCGTTCGGGCTGTTCTGCTCGAGCCTCGTCCGCCGGACCCAGGCGGCCACCGCCATCAGCATCTTCGGCGTCCTTGCGATCTCCGTTGGCACCGCATTCCTGCTGATCTTCTGGACGGGCATCGCCAATACCGGGGACGGGCAAGGCATGGGGCCGATCCGGGGCCGCTCCCCCGAGGTGATCGCCTACCTCAACCCATTCATCGCCCAGGCCGACGTCATGTGTGGCACCGAGACCTCGACCGGTGGTTGGTGCAGCCTCGTGAATGCCCTGGTTCCCAGCCAGAACGGCGTGATCTTCACCAACGATCCGACCGTCCAGCCGGCTGTCCCCGTGCCCGCGGGTCCGGGGGTCGGGGTCGGCGGCGGCAGCGGGGGCGTGCTCACGGTCGGTGGAGCGCTCGTTCCGGTCGCCGGCCCCATCACCGTGACCGGGACCATCTCATCCGATGTGAACGTGGTCGACTCCGTGCGCGGCATCAAGCGCGGTTTCGTGAACGGCGCCGGCTTCGACACGACGGGCGCCGGAGTGGCCGTCGGCCCCGATGCGCCGTTCGGCGTCGTCCGCGACACCCTGTGGCCGAAGATGGTCGTGACCTGGATCATCCTGTCGGCGATCTTCCTCCTGCTCTCGATCCAACTGGTGTCGCCGACGCGACGCTGGCGGCCGGGACGCCAGCGTCAGGCGAAGACGGAGACGCCGACATGAGCCGGCGGTGGTCGCTCCCGGGTCGGCGACCCGGGTCGAGCGCCTCCGCCGCCAGCTATGTGCCGGCCGACCCGCGTCAGGCGCTGGACGGCCCGCTGGATCAGACCCTGATCGCCTTGCGCGTGGCACTGGTCTCGCATCGACGGCGCCTGTGGATCCGCCGGATCGTCCGTCGCGCGTGGCTCGCGCTCGCGGGGGTCCTGATCGCTGAACTCGTGGTCTGGACGGTGGCCCGCTTCGCGCCCATCGACTGGGCGCCGCTCGTCGCGGCTGCGCTGCCGCTGAGCGGGGCCCTCGGACTCCTGGTCGCGGTGGTCCGGTCGCGACCGTCGCTCGGCGAGGCCGCGCTGGCAGTCGACGCTGAAGGTCGCCTGGGAGATCGCGTTTCGAGTGCCCTGGAGTTCGCCGTCGGGTTCCCCGGATCGGCCCGGCCTGCGTCCGGCGATCCGGCCGATGAGACCGCCACCGACACGGATGAGGCCGCCCAGACCGACCGCTTCGTGCGTCGTCAGCGGGCCGACGCCGTCCGGTCGCTGCAGAGCGCTCCGGTCGATCTGTTCCGGCCGCGCTGGTCTCGCCGACCCGCGCTCGCGGCGCTCGCGGCGGCCCTCCTGCTGGCACCGGTCCTGCTTGTCCCGAACCCGCAGGATGCCGTCGTCGCGCAGCAGCGCCAGGTCCGCACCGAGGCGCAGCAGCAGGCGCAACGCCTGGACGACCTCGCGCATGAGCTCGATTCCAAGGGCACCGACCCACAGGATCCACGGACGCGGCTGGCCCAGGAGCTGCGCGACCTTGCGAAGCAGCTACGCGATCACCCCGACCAGCTCGATACGAACCTGGCTCACCTCGGATCCGTGGAGTCCGAGGTCCGTGCCCAGATCGATCCCGCGACCGAGCAGCGAGCTGCGGCATTGACGTCGCTCAGCCGGGCGCTCTCCCGCGCGGCCACGAATTCGCCGAATGCGAATCAGGCGGGCGACCCGAAACAAACGAAGCAGGCCCTGGACACGCTCGCCAAGCAACTCGACCAGATGACGCCGCAGCAACGGGCCGACCTTGCACGCAAGCTCGCCGAGCAGGCCTCCACCGCAGCCGGAGCGAGCGGCGAAGCGTCGACCGCATTGAGGGACGCCGCCCAGAGCCTGGCCCAGGGCGACACACAAGGTGCCAAGGCTGCGCTGGGGCGGCTCGGTGATTCACTGACGGGCTCGCAGCAGCAGGTGGCGACCAATCGCGATCTGTCGGGCGCTGCATCGCGCCTCCAGGATGCCCAGCGGAACCTCGCAGACGCGGGTCGTCGGACCGCCCAGGGTCAAGGGCAAGGTCAGGGTCAGGGGCAGGGGCAGGGGCAGGGGCAGGGCAGCCCGCGTCCAAGCTCGAGCGCGGGTCAGGGTCAAGGTCAGGGGCAAGGCCAGGGGCAAGGTCAGGGGCAGGGCCAAGGCCAAGGCCAGGGGCAGGGGCAGGGCCAAGGTCAAGGCCAGGGGCAGGGCCAGGGGCAGGGGCAGGGCCAAGGTCAAGGCCAGGGGCAGGGCCAAGGCCAGGGGCAAGGTCAGGGCCAGGGCATCGGCGGTGGTGGCTCCAACGCCCGCACCCTCGGGAACGGCACCGGCGGCAACGGCCGACCGGGCGGGCCCACGAACCCGAACCGACCCGCCCAGCTCGGTGCCGATCTGTCCTCGATCTATGCGCCCTTCGACCGTCTCGGCAAGCCCGGGGACCCGTCCTACGTCGCAGGTGTCGGCGGCGACGGCCAGACCCAGCAGGGCAACACCACCGGCAACGGCACTGACAACGGCGCCCAGGTCCCATATCAGCAGGTCTACTCGGACTTCGCGCAGTACGCGCAGACATCGCTGGATCGCGGCTACATCCCGCTCTCGGTCAAGGACTACGTCCGCGACTACTTCAGCTCGCTCGATCCGACCAGGTGACCGTCGGCCGCGCCCGGCCCTAGACCGATTATCGGAGGCTTCCATGGAGAGTCCCACGGCCACGGCTCCCGCGCCGCATTTGGCCCCTGAGGCCTTCGCCGAACGGGCCCAGACCATCGAACGCGAGGTCGGGCGCGTCATCGTGGGTCAGCGCGACCTGGTGCGCCAGACCCTGACCGGTCTGCTTGCCAACAGCCACGTCCTGCTCGAAGGCGTCCCGGGGCTCGGCAAGACGATGCTGGTCCGGACCATCGCCGACGTCATCGATTGCCGCTTCAACCGGATCCAGTTCACGCCCGACCTGATGCCGGCGGACATCACCGGCACGAACATCCTCATCGAGGAGGGTGGTCAGCGCGTGTTCAAGTTCCAGCCTGGTCCGATCTTCGCCAATCTGGTCCTTGCGGACGAGATCAACCGGGCCACACCGAAGACCCAGTCCAGCCTCCTGGAGGCGATGCAGGAGCATCAGGTGACCGTCGCACGGCAACGGTTCCCGCTCGAGGCGCCGTTCTTCGTCCTCGCGACCCAGAACCCGCTCGAGATGGAAGGGACCTATCCCCTCCCCGAGGCGCAGCTCGACCGGTTCCTGTTCAAGGTCATGGTCCCGTTTCCCAGCGAGGAGGACCTCGTGACGATCATGGACCGGACCACCGGAGCCGAGTCCGTGACGGCGAACAAGGTCTGCACGGCCGACGAGATCGTCGAGATGCAGCGGCTGGCGCGGGCCGTGCCCATCGCGCCGCACGTCACGGCCTATGCGGTGAGCGTCCTGTCCGCCACCCATCCCGACCAGCCGCGCGCCCCGCAGCTGGTGCGCGAGTACGTGCGCTACGGCGGCTCACCGCGCGGGGCGCAGGCCCTGGTGACCGCGGGCAAGATCTACGCCCTGCTCGACGGCCGTTTCAATGTCTCGACCGACGACATCCGGGCCGTGGCACTGCCATCGCTCCGCCATCGCATCATCCTGAACTTCGAAGGCGAGGCCGAGGGCATCACCACCGAGGCGATCGTCCGGACCATCCTCGACGCGGTCGCCCCGCCCGTCGTCGAATAGCCGCCGCCGACTACCAGCGCGACCCGCCGTGACCGAACGACCGCCTGCGCCGCCACCGACCCTCGACCGGGCGTCTGGCGTCGTCGCGGCCGCGACCGGGACACGGCCGGCGTTCCTGCCGAACGAGGTCGATCCGACCGTCTTCGATGAAGCGTTCCTGCGCCAGCTTGAGCGGCTGCTCCTGCTGATGCGTTCCCCGGTCCGGGGCGGACTGAAGGGCGGCCGGCGGAGCGTGAAGCGCGGCCAGTCCGTGGAGTTCGCCGACTATCGCGATTACACCTTTGGCGACGACCTTCGCCAGCTCGACTGGAACGTCTATGCGCGCCTGGAGCGGTTGTTCGTCAAGCTCTTCGTCGAAGAGGAGGACGTGACGGTCACGCTCCTCATCGACGCGTCTGCCTCCATGGCGAGCGGGACGCCCGGCAAGCTGCTGTTCGCGAAACGCGCGGCGGCAGCCCTGGGCTATATCGGGCTCGCCAGCGAGGACCGCGTCTCCGTCACAGCGCTCTCCGGACGCACGGCACGGCGACGGACCGCGCTGCGCGGCTCGGGTCGGGTCTTTCGGCTGCTGGCCGATCTGTCCGCCATCGAGCCGGCCGACGGTCCCACGGACCTCGTCACCGCGGTCCGCCACGCGGCGGCCCAGCTCCATGGCCGCGGCGTCGTGATCCTGTTCTCCGATCTCCTGGACCCGGCCGCGGATCGGATCATCCGCGAGCTGGCGGCCACAGGCTCCGAAGTGGTCGTGATGCACGTCCTTTCGCCCGAAGAACTGGATCCAACGCTGGAGGGCGACCTCCGTCTTGTGGACCGTGAGACCGGCGAAGGCATGGACGTCACGGTCGATCTCGCCACCATCGACGCCTACAAGGCCCGCCTGGCGGACTGGAAGGCTGGATTCGCCGATCTCGCCGCCAAGCGCCGGGCCAGCTACGTTGACCTCTCGTCGGACGTGAACCTCGCGGACCTGATGTTCGCCGAGCTGCGTCGGCGCCGGGTCCTGGGCTAGCCGATGCCGTTCGTCACGCCACTCGCGTTGGCCGGCCTGATCTTCATCCCCGCGGTCATCGCGATGTACCTGCTCAAGCTCCGCCGCGAGGAGACCGTCGTCCCGTCGACCCTGTTGTGGAGCCGGTTGTCGGCCGATGTCGAAGCCAACGCGCCGTGGCAGCGACTCCGCCGGAGCCTGCTCCTGCTCCTCCAGCTGCTGCTGGTCCTGCTTCTGGTCCTGCTCGCCGCGCGCCCGTTCGTGGAGCGCCCGGCCGGGCTTGCCCACGACATCGTCCTGGTGATGGACACCTCGGCCAGCATGGGCGCGACTGACGTCGCGCCTGACCGATTGGGCGCGGCCCGGGTCGCCGCGATGAACGCGCTGGCCGACCTGCCGACCGGTGGCCACGTGAGCGTGATCGCGGTCGACCGGAGCGCCCGGATCGTGGTCAACGACACGAGCGACCTGGGTCGCGTCCGCAAGGCGCTCGACGATCTTCGGCCGGCGGCGGCCCGAGGCGACCTCGGGGATGCCCTCGAGCTCGCGTCGAAGCTCGCCAGGCGATCGGGTGACGCGCAGGTCCTCGTCGCGACCGATGCAGCCCTGGCAAGCATCCCGACGACCAAGGTAGGCGCACCGGTGAAGGTGCTCCAGGTGGGTCGCGACCGACGCAACCAGGCGATCGTGGCGCTCGCGGTGAGGACCTCGCCCTCGACGGTGACGCGTTCCGTGTTCATCAGTGTCGCGAATCTCGATATCGAGCGGGCCGACCGGCGGATCGAGGTCTACGGCGATGACCATCTCATCGAAGCCCGCGACATCACCCTTGATGCACAGTCGCGCGCCGATGTCGTCATCGACGATGTCCCAGCGGATGTCCGTGTGGTCGAAGTGCGTCTCGTCGGGCGCGATGCCGGCGCCACCGTCGCACCGGACCTCCTGGCCAGCGACGACCGGGCATGGGCCGTGCTGCCACCGGTCGAGACCCGTCTGGTCCTGGTGGTCGGCGCGGGCGACCCGTATCTCGAGACGGCGCTCTCCTACCTGCCGAACGTGGAGCTGTACGGGGTGACGCCCGAGCAGTACGGACCGCAGTCGGAGCGCAAGGACGGACGATCGTGGGACCTCGTGATCTTCGAGTCGGCCGTGCCGGCCACGCTCCCGAACGCGCCGATCCTTGCGATCGCCCCACCACGGACCAGCGATCTCGGGCAGGTCCTCGGCTCCCTCACGAACCCGGCCATCGGCAGCCTGGCCCCTGACGAACCGATCCTGCGCTACGTGGACCTCTCCACGACCCATATCTCGCAGGCGGAGGAACTGGCGACCCCGGCCTGGGCGCGCGTCATCATCCCGGGCCCAAAGGGCGCGCCGCTGCTCTACTCGGGGCTGCGCGCCGGTCTCCCGACGGCCGTCCTGGCCTTCGAGCCGCGCCATTCGGACCTGCCGCTCCAGGTGGCGTTCCCGATCCTCCTGGCGAACCTGACCGGCGCCCTGCTCGGCGGGTCCGCCGCCCCGACCGACGCGGTCGTGCCGGGTTCGCCGGTCGCCCTGACCATCCCGGCCGGATCGCCCGGATTGACCGTCACGCGACCTGACGGCACGACGACGCATCTCGTGGCCACGGCGACCGGGTCGTCCGTGACGTTCTCCGGCACGGACCAGGTCGGGGTCTACACCGTGACACCGGACGCTCGCACGGGTGGCTCCCCTGACCCGGGCGCGAGTGGCGGCGCGTCGGCATCGCCGATCGCAAGCCCCGCGTCATCGGGTTCGCCCAACCCGGGCGCGTCGGGCTCGGCGAACCCGGGAGCGTCCGGGTTGGCGTCAGCGCGGCCGTCGCACGCGCTCGTGGATCCATTCGCACCTGTCAAGTTCGCCGTGGACCTCTTCGATGCCGGCGAGTCGACGATCGCGCCGGGTTCGGCGGCGGCCATCGAAGCGCTCGGGACGAGTGCGACGGCATCCGCAGCCCCGGGCGCGATCGCCGCCACCGACGCCCGCCCGACCGCCCGCAATGAGCTGTGGATCCCACTCATCCTGATCGTGCTGGTGGCCCTGTGCGTGGAGTGGGCGGTCTATCACCGCGATGCGCTGATCCGGGTCCGCCGGGCGGTCGGTGCCCGGTTCGGTCGTCAGCCCTCGAGCGGAGGCGGCTAGGTGGGCATCGCCTTCGACGCGCCCCTTGCGCTCCTGCTGCTGGTCCCGGCTCTCGTCCTGACCGTCGGGCTGCACCTCGCCGCCAGGCGACGCATGGGTGCCGGTCGTCGCCGCGCCGCACTCCTCATCCGGGCGGGTCTTCTGGCGGCCCTCGTCTTCGCCGTTGCGGGTCTCCAGGTCGTCCTCCCGGTGACCCGCCTGTCGACGGTGTTCGTGGTCGACCTGTCCGACTCGGTGGGGACGGCCGGACATAGCGATGCGCTCGCGTTCCTGCGCGAGACCCTCAAGGTCCGGCCCCAGGGCGATATCGCGGGCATCGTGGCATTCGGGAAGGATGCCCTCGTGGAGCGCCTCCCGACCGAGCTCCAGGATCTTGATGGCATCACGTCCGCGCCCGTCACATCGGCAACGGACATCGGCGCTGCGCTGCGGCTCGCCACCGCGCTCTTCCCCGACGACTCGCAGAAGCGCATCGTCCTGCTGAGCGATGGCAACGACACCACGGGCCGCGGCCAGACCGAGGCCGCCCTCGCAGCGAGTCGCGGGGTCCAGATCGAGACTCGGCAGATCGGGCTGGGTGACGTCCCGGAAGTCATGGTCGACCGCCTCACGACACCGTCGACGGCGCACCTCGGCGAATCGATCCAGGCCATCGCCGAGATCACCTCGACCATGTCGCAGCCTGCGACGGTCCGGCTCTTCGCCGATGGCGGGCTGGTCGCCACGCAGCCGGTCCAGCTCCAGCCGGGCGTCAATCGGGTCACCTTCGACGTGAAGCCCACGGAGGCCGGCTTCCACACGTTCCGAGCCGTGGTGGAGGCCGCGGGCGACACGTTCAGCCAGAACGACCGGGCCGACTCGAACACGATCATCAAGGGCGAGCCGCGCACGCTGGTCCTCGCCGGCGACCAGACCGTTGCCGCCGACCTGATCGCGGCGCTCAAGGCGCAGAAGCAGCTGGTCGATTCGATGGTGCCGGAGGCGCTCCCGACCGACTTCGCGGGCCTGGCCACGTACGACAGCATCGTCCTCGTGGACGTGCCGCGCATCCGGCTCTCCGATCGCCAGCTCGCGACGCTGCAGGTCTATGTCCGCGATCTCGGCAAGGGCCTGGTCATGGTCGGCGGGCCAGACAGCTACGGTGCCGGCGGTTACCAGAAGACCCCGCTCGAAGAGACGCTGCCCGTGGACATGGGCATCCGCGACCGACAGAAGGAACCGGATATCGCGCTGGTGATCGTGATCGACCAGTCGGGTTCCATGGCGGCCTGCCATTGCAACACCTTCGACCGCGGGAGCGGCTCGGCCATCGCGGGCGTGCAGAAGGTCGATATCGGCAAGGAGGCGATCCTGCGCGCGGCTGCAGCGCTGACCGCCCGCGACGAGCTTGGCGTCGTCGGGTTCAACGAGGCGGCCCACTGGGTGGTGCATACCCAGCCGATGAGTACGATCACGGACCTCCAGGGTTCGCTGGCCGGGATCAAGGCCGATGGCCAGACGAACATCTACGCGGGGCTCGACCAGGCCGTCCAGTCGCTGGAGAGCGTGACCGCGACCCGTCGCCACATCGTCCTGCTGACCGACGGCTGGTCGACCTCCGGCCAGTACGACCAGATCCTTGCCCGGATGAAGGCCGATGGGATCACGCTCTCGACAGTGGGGGCCGGCGGCGGCGCCAATCCGTTCCTTCAGCAGCTGGCCACGCAGGGCGGGGGTCGCTTCTATGCGGCCGCGAACCCGGCCAGCATCCCCGACATCCTGCTCAAGGAGACGCAGCAGGTGTCCGGCCAGCAGATCGTGGAGGAGCCGTTCTTCCCGATCCTGACCTCATCGTCACCGATCCTGCGCGGCCTCGACCAGGGCCTGCCGCAGCTGCGCGGCTACAACGGCACCACCGCCAAGCCGGCGGCCCAGACCGTCCTTGTCACGGCTCGCGACGATCCACTCCTGGCGCAGTGGCAGTACGGCCTCGGGCGGGCTGTGGCGTGGACGTCGGACACGACCGGGCGCTGGGCCAAGGACTGGGTGGGCTGGAGCGGGTTCGACCAGTTCTTCTCGCAGCTGGTCGGCTGGACGTTCCCCGGCGAGGAGACCGACGGGATCGAGGCCTCGTTCGAGGCGAAGGACGGCTCCACGTCCCTGCACGTCCAGAGCGTGCAGGCTGACGGCTCACCGCGCGATTTCTATGCCACGACGGCGGTCGTGGTCGGCCCGGACCTGGAGCCGAAGACGGTCAACCTCACGCAGACCGCACCGGGCGTCTACGAATCGCCTCTCGGCCAGGTCGATCCCGGCGCGTATGCGGTGCGCATCACGCAGATCCGGCCCGGCTCCTCGCCTCTCGGCCGAACCGTGGGGCTGGTGGCGCCGACCTCCGCGGAGTACCGCTCACTCGGCGTCGACCAGGCGTTCCTCGGCGCGCTGAGAAGCGCCACCGGCGGGAACGTCGTGGCGACGCCGGCGGACTCGTGGATCCACGACCTCACGGCGACGAACAGCTACACCGAACTTTGGCCGCTCCTGCTCCTCCTGGCGCTGCTGCTGTGGCCGCTGGATGTCGCCTTGCGGCGCGTCTCGATCGGACGACGCGAATTCGCCGGGGCATGGCGATGGGTCCGTGGCCTCGGCGGCCGGCGGCGCGCGACCGCCCCGCGGAGTGCCACGAGCGAAGGCTTGCTGGCGGCCCGCAGCCGGAGCGCAGGGACGTCGTCGAGAGCGGCGATGCGAACGACGGATGCGGAGGCGCCCGCGGCCGAGGCGCCCTCAGCAGCGCGGGCGCCCTCAGCAGCGCGGGCGCCCTCAGCAGCGCGGGCGCCCTCAGCGGCGCGGGCGCCCTCAGCGGCGCGGGCGCCCTCAGCGGCGCGGGCGCCCTCGGCGATCGCACCAGCCTCGACGGTCGCCTCGCCGGTCACGGATCCACTTCCGACCCCGCCGGCGCCACCCGACGACACGCTCGCCCGGCTCCGCGACGCCAAGAAGCGCGCTCGCGACCGATAGGGCGCCATCACGGTCGACGACCTGATGCACCGTATGGCGCGAGGCCGAGCTCTCCCGCCAGCGATGCCTTTCGCATGCATCAGAGATGCGCGGGAGCGACCATCCACGAGGCGGCCGGCCGCCGACGAAGGCTCCCCATGACCGACCAGGGCGATCGACTGCCGATGGGGGTCGAGCCCAACGCCGCAGGCGACGGACGGCCGACGACGTGATGCATGCCAAAGGCATCACTCCAGCCGTCGATCACCGAACACCGGGATCGGTGCATATTCGACCGCCGCGCCCAGGGCGACCCGGCGAGCATCCGCGAGCGGCCCAGCGGCCCAGCGGCCCAGCGGCCCAGCGGCCCAGCGGCCCAGCGGCCCAGCGGCCCTGTATCCCAGCGGCCCTGTATCCCGGCGGCCGAAGCAAGATCGCCGCGTCAACCTCTCGTGATAGCCTTCGAGCCGATGTCCCCCCGTCGTTCGGCGCTGGTCGGCCTGCTCGCCGCCGCGCTCATCCTGGCCGGCTGCGACAACATCGAAACGTCGCCGGCCAAGACCCCTGCGGACTTCCAGGATCTCGCCGCGCAGCTTGTGCTCCAGGGCGTGATCGTCTCCCATGTCGTCTCCGGCGACGCCGGCTGCTCGGATCCAACGCTCGTCCCGACCGCCATCGGGCTCGACGCCCACGGTCTCGACCAGCCGACCACGGTGCGTCTCTACCTGTACGTCTTCTTCGACCACGCGACGTACGAGCGTCTCATCCCCACCGTCGACGCCTGCGCAAAGAGCTACGTCACCGACCCGGACACGTACTCGTCGGTCGATGTCTCGCCCTATGTGGTCGCCGGGCAGGGTCCGTGGGGACAGAAGTTCGAGGACGCGATCCGCGCGGGTCTGACAAAGGCGGCCGGGACCGGCGGCTGACCAACGCCAGCCGCCGGTCCCTGGCATGGACCTCAGGATGCGGGTGTCACCGGCCAAGGGTTCGAACGTGGCGGGCGGCCAAGGGCGGCCGAGGGCGGCCTTGTGCGGTCCGGGTACGTGTGCAGCCGTTCGCTGGCCTTAGGGACGATGACGTTCGGCTCCGGACCGCACCCGGACCGGCTCCATCGGCGACCCGTGATGGGACCACCGGGGGACGGTCGGACGGGAGCTCGGCCGGCAACCTGAGGACATGGCCACCCCGATCGTCGCTCGTCGCCGCATCCTTCCGTCGATCCTCCTCGCCCTGATCCTGGTCGCCGCCACCGTGGCGGTCGCGATCGGTCGCGACGCGAGCGGCGCCAACGGGCTGGCGACGAGTGCCGCAGTCACCCCGACGACCCCATCGCCCTCTCCGGCACCGACCGGCGGCGTCCTGTCGGCCGAATCACGACTCCTCGCCGTCGTCCCCTCCCCCTCCCCGACCCCGACCGCGAGCACGACCCCCGCACCGCGCGCCACGACCAGGCCGGTCCTGACCACGGCGCCCGCACCCAAGTCCCGCGTCAGGGCCCCGGCACCCGCACCGAAGCGCGTGGCAACCTCCTTCCACGGCACGAACCACGTCTGGATGCCCGCGCTCGGCATCGATCGCTCGGTCGCCGGTTACGCGTGCTCCAACACGTCCTACCCGGGCGACCGGGTCTATCGCTGGGGCTGCGCCGGCGCCAACAACATCTATCTGTTCGGTCACGCCTCGGGCGTCTTCCGCTCGCTGCATGACGCGTATGTCCGTGGCGACCTGCGCAAGGGCATGTCGCTCTACTACGCGGACGGCTCGGGTGCGGTGCATCGCTACACGGTCTCGTGGTGGAAGGTCACCACGGCCACGAAGGGCACGTGGGCCTATGCAGCGCAGTCGACACCGAGCCTCACCCTGCAGACCTGCCTCGGCTCGCAGAGCCAGTACCGGCTGATCGTCCGCCTGACGCGCACGAACTAGCGGTCGCGCGGCAGCGTCGCGCGGGCACCGGTGCTAGCCTTCGCGGATGCCCGATCCCACTGCGTCGGTCGCCGCCCAGGACCGCGCCGTGGCGAATCCGATCGCCGGACCTGTCAATGGCCCATCGAGCCTTCGCCGCGATCTCGTGCTCCGTCTGCGCCTTGACGGTCCCTCCTCGCCGGACCAGCTCGCGGTCCGTCTCGGGGCCTCGCGGACCGGTGTCCTCCAGCAGCTTCGAGCGCTCGAACTGGCCGACCTCGTGAGTCGCCAGACGGTCCGTCACGGCGTCGGCAGGCCGCGCCACCTGTACGACGTCACGGCCGCCGCCCAGGACCTCTTCCCGGCCACCTATGACGCCCTCGCATCCGGTCTCCTGGCCGCGATCGGTGCCGTCGGCGGGGATGCGTTGCTCGAAGAGGTCTTCGCCGCGCGACGTCGCCAGCTCGGCGACCGTGTTCGCGACCAGCTCTCGGAGCGCGTAGCGCCGGACGCCTCCCTTGCGGAGCGTGTCCACGGGCTCGCCGACGTCCAGGCGCAGCATGGCTACCTCGCGGACACCGTCATCGGGCTTGACGGTGCCATCCTGCTGCGGGAGCACAACTGCGCCATCTACCACGTCGCCAGCACGACACCGGCGGCCTGCCAGGCCGAGCTGGAGCTGTTCCGCGAGGTCCTTGGCGCCGATGTCCAGCGCGAGACCCATATCGCCGCGGGCGACCGCTGCTGCACGTATCGGGTCGAGGCCCGGGCCGACTAGGCCTCTTCGCGCTCCACGATCTGGCGGCGCGCGGGTTCCACGCTCGAGATCGGCACGTCGGAGACGTTCGGCACGAACGAGGCGGCCAGCGACGTCGCCGCTGCCAGTTCCTGGTCCTCGACCGACAGGATCCCGAGGCGTCCCAGGGTCGCCATCTCGTCACGGATGTAGGTCTGCAGCATCTCCGGGCCGTCGGTGTTGATGGTGAAGCGGACCTCGTTGCGCCGGAACGTGTCGAAGATCCAGCGGAATTCGTCCCAACCCGAGACGACCTTCGTGTTCAGGTTCGAGGTTGGGCAGATCTCGAGCACGATCCCGCGGTCCCGGATCATGGCCATCGCCCTCGGATCGTAGGCGGCCTTGACCCCGTGACCGATCCGATCCGGCTCAAGCAGCTCGACCACGCGAGCGACCTCATCCACGGAGCCGGACTCGCCGGTGTGGACCGTGAGGCCCAGGCCGAATTGACGAGCGCGGCGGAAGAGGCGCTTGTAGTCGGCGACGCGGAAGGTCGCCGATTCGGGCCCGGCGATGTCGACCCCGACGACGCCTCGGTCGCGCCAGGCGATCGCCTTCTCGACGATGATCTCGTTGAGCTCGTAGGGGAACGCGCGGTCCAGGCAGAAGAGCAGGCCCGGCTTGACCGGATACTCGAGGGTGGCCTTGTCCATGCCGCGGACCGCGGCCGCGATGATGTGGTCGAGGTCCTGCTCGCCGCCGCGGTTGCGCTTCATCGGGTTGAAGCGCAATTCCATCGTGGTCACGTTGTTCTTGCGATACGCCCCGCCGACCACCTCGTACACGGCCCGTTCCACGGCCAGCGGCGAGCTCTGGATCAGCTCCGTCCAGTGGAAGAGCTGCAGATACCCGTCGAAGCTCTGGGACCGCTTGGACACGGTGATCATGTCGCGGAATTCCCAGTAGTCCTTGGTGGGGAGCTTGATCCCCTGGGCGTGCGAGATACCCCACATGATGGCTGGGGTCACCGCACCGCCCAGATGGCAGTGCAGCTCCGCGAGCGGGACCTTGCGCGCGAGCAGACGAGCCATGGGCCAAGGATACCTGACTGTCCCGAGCTCCCGGCTAGCCCCCGGAAAACCCGGTCCCCAGACAGATCGGGATCGTCGTGATGCCCTTGGCAAGGTCGACCCGGAGGACGTACAGGCCTGACTGGAAGCCGGGATCCCGCGCGGGCTCGATGACGAGCATGCCGTCGAACTGTGTCGTCCGGATGGGAACCCGCCCGATCGAGCTGTCGGGACCCTCGAGGACGGCCGTCACCCCAAGCGCGGCCGTGCCGCGTGCGTGGGCGATCCCGATGACGGTCGGATCGGTGCCGTCCACGAACCCGCCACAGTCGACGCCGACGATGGCATGCGGTGGGTCGACCTCCCTGACGAACG
>JBBQLI010000059.1:0-20406 GCA_038327765.1 Candidatus Limnocylindrales bacterium
GGCCAGTCCCTCGGTCCGTTGGACCACAGGCATCGCCATTCGACCGAGGAAGCCTGGTTCGGGCGCACTCAGGCGTCGGATGGCGGTGACGGCGGTCCAGAGGCGAACCAGCGGGGCGGGAGCACCGGACAAGGGCCGTTCGCGCCCGAGCACGACCCGGCACGCGCACACCGGCCCGGACCAGAGCAGCCGCACTCCGGCCGGACCACGCACGAATGCCAGCCCGCCCCGCCCCGATGAGGGCGCGGCTCTAGCGCGTGGGCGTCGGCATCAGCGCGTGGGCGTCGGGATGATCAGCTGTCGGCCCGCCTTGAGGCGCTGGGTCTTGGTCCAGGGATTGAGCGCCTTGACCGTGTCGAGCGACACGCCGAAGTAGTTCGCGATGCTGAACAGGTTGTCGCCTGAGTGGATCGAATAGATCCAGCAATTCGGCTTGTCGGGACACTTCTTGAGCAGAGCGAACCGGTTTGACCTGGGGGTGGGGTTCGGTGTCGGCCTGGGGGTCGGGGCCGTGGTCGGCGCCTCGGTCGGCGTGGGCGCGGAAGTCGGACTCGATGGGAGGGGCGTCGGGCTCGGTGATGGGAGGGGCGTCGCGGGCGCAGACGAGGCGCCGGCCGTGCTCGTCGACGCCGACGGCGAAGCGATGGCGATGACACTCGCGCTCGTGCCCGGCGTCGGCGTGCGGAACGCCGTCGATGGCAGGACCAGACCACCGTTCGCCAGCCCGAACACGACCGACGCCGCGAACGACAACGCGAGGATCCCGAGCGATGCCGCGATCGCCGGCGTGAGGGCAGGCTTTCCGGCGATCCGCGGCCGGGTCGCCGGCACCGAACTCACCTCGATGGCGCCGCGCAGGTAGCGCGGGCAGTTGACGTGGTTGCCCGTCAGGCAGACGAGTTCCTGCTGTCGAAGGGACTGGGGCACGACGTCGGTCAGCGCGGCGCAGCGGTTCATGGGGTCGGGCGTCTCGATCGGGAAACCCACGACATCGTCGGGACCCATGGCGCGCAGGAACGGGCAGATCGTGCCACGGGGAGACCGCCCCTCGACCAGTGGCAACCATGTCGAGGGTTCTGGCACGACGGGGGCCGCCTCGACGACATCGTCGCCCGCTCCGGGCGATACGGCTGGTTCGGAGAGCAGCTCATCCTCGGTCCAGTCGTCGGACGCGACCGGATCCCAGCCCTCGTGGGATGCCGCGTCCACGGGTCGCGGCTGGCGGCCCTTGCCGGGCTTGTCGGGCTGGCGGGGTTCAGCGGCCGTCGGATCGGGGGTCACGCGCTCTCCGGTCGTCATGGCTGGGTGGACCGGCCGGGAGTCTAGTACCTTTCGACAGCTTTCGTCGCGGAGGCTGCGATGCTAGGCTCCGCCCGCCCGGTGGTTCCGTCCGCCATCGAACGCATCGCACGAGGCTCGATCCGCCCGCATGGCCCTCCCGATCCCGGTCGTTCCCACGCCGTCCGATGCCTATCACCTCGCACCCCATCGCATCAAGCGGTGCACCTTCCGGCGCCTGATCCAGGTGGAAGCCGGCGGCGATCGCGTCTACGACGTGGAGTGCCTCTTCCCTGATCGCGCCGTACCGATCCCGCTCGGCGACCTCGAGGCTGCGACGCCCATCTGCAACACCTGCGTCGCCCCGCACATCTTCCGGCCCGACGAGGACTGATCTCCGGCGCCAACGCCGGGATGGCCCGACCGGCCCGCGAGGTCGTGTCAGCGAGGCGGTCTGTAAGCCGAGTTCTGTCCCGCCCCGCCTGATGGCGGAACGGGGATGGCCATCCATCTGAGGCCGCCGGTCACCCGACGGCTCGTGCGGCCGACCCGAGGGCTGGGCAGCGCGCCTCTCCCCCGTCGACGGTCACCCGTCGACGAGTTGCGCCCTCCTATTTGGCCTTGCTCCGGGTGGAGTTTGCCGCGTTTCACTCCGTCCGCGACCCGGAGGTCGACGGTCGGCATCGTCACTGTGGCACTGGTCCTCGCCTCACGGCGGACGGGCGTTACCCGCCACCCTGCGCTGCGGAGCTCGGACTTTCCTCACGCCGTCCCGGATCGCTCCGGTCGACGCGCAGCCATCCGACCGCCTCGCTGACGCGTTCGATGCTACACGAGCGGTACGCGGGGGCCGGGGTCAGCCCGGCCGATCAGCCGCCGGGACGCCGCACGACCGAGGCGGGACCACCCGCCAGCGCCCGGTCGATCGCCTCGTTCGCGAGGCGGTCCGCGACCGTGTTCTGCGCGCGCGGCACGTGGCCGGCGGTCCAGCGATCGAATCCGGCCAGCGTTTTGCGGGCTGCCGTCCAGAGCGGGATGAGTTTCGCGTCCTTGACCCGCCAGCGACCGGTCAGCTGCTCGACGATCAGCTTCGAATCCAGCAACAGGGCCACCTCGAGCGCACCGAGCTCGCGGGCCAGGTCAAGGGCGCGGACCACGCCCGTGTACTCGGCCACGTTGTTCGTCTGGTGGCCAAGGAAATCGGAGATCGAGGCATCCGGGGTGGCCCGGTCGTGCCGGGCGTCCGGCCGACGCATGTCGAACAGCGCCGCCCCTAGCGATGCAGGTCCGGGATTGCCGCGAGCCGCGCCGTCGGTCCGGATCACGTAGCCGCGCGGTGCCGGACGGGTCGCGCCCGGGCCTGACGTGCCGTCGCCCGGGCCTTCGAGTTCAGGAAACATCGGATCGCTCAGGACCGGCGCTCCATGATGGCCGCGCTCACCTCGAGGATGGCCTGCGTGATGTGGATCCCGCGCGGGCAGGCGTCCGTGCAATTGAAGATCGTGCGGCAGCGCCACACGCCGTCCTTGTCGGCGAGGATCTCGAGCCGCTCATCGCCGCCCTCGTCGCGCGAGTCGAACACGAACCGGTGCGCATTCACGATCGCGGCCGGCCCGATGTACGAGGACTCGGCCCAGAACGACGGGCAGGACGTCGTGCACGCGGCACACAGGATGCACTTGGTCGTGTCGTCGTAGACCTCGCGCTCCTTGGCCGACTGGATCCGCTCGCGCTCCGGAGCGGGTTCATCGTTGATGAGGTAGGGCTTGACTCGCTTGTATGAATCCATGAACCCGTCCATGTCCACGACGAGGTCCTTGATGACCGGCAGACCAGGGAGCGGAGCCACGGTGATCCGTCGCTTGCCGAGCTGCTCGACCCGAAGCTTGCAGGCGAGGCGATTGCGACCGTTGATCAGCATCGCATCCGAGCCGCACACGCCGTGGGCGCAGGAACGGCGGAAGGTCAGCGAAGCGTCCTGCTCGTACTTGACCCGGTGGAGGAGGTCGAGCACCCGGTCCATCTTCGGATCGGATTCGACCGTATAGGCCTCCCAGTGCGGCTTCTCGTCGCGCTCGGGGTCGTAGCGGAGGATGCGGAGGTCGACCTGCATGGGATCGCGGGCTCTCAGTACGTGCGAGGCTTGGGCTGGAACGTTGTGATCGTCACGGGCTTGTAGGAGAGCGTCGGCCCGCCCTCGGCCCGCGTGGCGAGCGAGTGGGCAAGGAAGGCAGCGTCGTCGCGTTCGGGGAAGTCCTCGCGAGCGTGGGCGCCACGACTCTCCTTGCGGGCGAGGGCCGCCACGACGGTCGTCTCGGCGCAGTCCAGCAGATAGCCGAGCTCGCGGGTCTCCAGCAGATCCGTGTTGAACACGAGGCCCTTGTCGGTGATCCCGACGTGCGTGTAGCGCTCGCGCAGCTCGCGGACCTTGGCCAGGGCCGCGACGAGCTGCGGCCCGTCGCGGTAGACGCCGACGTCGTCCATCATCACGTCGGCCAGTTCGCGCCGGATCCGTGGAGCGGTCTCGCGACCCGTGGACGCACGCAACGACTCGATCTCGGCCCGGACGGGGGCCTCGGACGCCGAGACCGGGGTGGGGTCCATCAGCGTCTTCACGTCGGCGGTCATCTGCCGTCCGGCCCGCCGGCCGAAGACGAGCAGGTCAACCAGCGAGTTCGTACCCAGGCGGTTGGCCCCATGGACGCTGACGCAGGCGCACTCGCCGGCCGCGTAGAGCCCCGGCACCACGGTCCCCGCAGCATCGCGGGTGACCCGGGTGTGCACGTCGGTCGGGATTCCGCCCATCGCGTAGTGGGCGGTCGGCTGGATCGGGATGGGCTCGGTCACGGGCTCGATCCCCTGGTAGACCCGGACGAACTCGGTGATGTCGGGCAGCTTCTCGTCGATCGTCTTGCGACCGAGATGGCGCAGGTCCAGGTAGACATAGTCCTTGCCGTCGATGCCGCGCCCGGCGCGGACCTCCTTGTAGATCGCCCGGCTGACCATGTCGCGCGGCGCAAGATCCAGCATCGTCGGCGCGTAGCGCTTCATGAACTGCTCACCTTCGCCGTTGAGCAGGATGCCGCCCTCGCCGCGAGCCGCCTCGGACAGCAGGATCCCGATCCCGACGATGCCCGTGGGGTGGAACTGGAAGAACTCCATGTCCTGCATCGGGATGCCGTGGCGATACGCGAGCGCGACGCCGTCGCCGGTCAGCGACCAGGCGTTGGACGTGATCCGGAACATCCGCCCGAAGCCGCCGGTGGCCAGGAGGACGGCCTTCGCGCCGATGGTGTGCAGCTGGCCGTCCGCGATGCGGTAGGCGACGACCCCTGCCGCTCGGCCACCGGAGCCCAGCTCGCCGTCCTCGCTGAGCAGGTCCACGACGTGGTACTCGTCGTAGAACTTCACGCCGTATTTGACCGCCTGCTGGTAGAGGGTCTGCAGGATCATGTGCCCGGTCCGGTCGGCGGCGAAACAGGATCGTCGGACCGGCCCTTCGCCGTAGTTGCGGGTATGGCCACCGAACCGGCGCTGGTCGATCTTGCCGTCGGGCGTCCGGTTGAACGGCAGGCCCATGTGTTCGAGCTCGATCACCGTCTCGATGGCTTCGCGGGCGAGGATCTCGGCCGCGTCCTGGTCGACCAGGTAGTCGCCACCCTTGATGGTGTCGAACATGTGCCACTCCCAGTGGTCCTCCTCCTGGTTCCCGAGGGCGGCGCAGACACCGCCCTGGGCGGCGCCGGTGTGGGAGCGCGTGGGGTAGAGCTTGGTCACGACCGCGGCATCCACGCCGGCCTTGGCAAGCTCGACCGCGGCCCACAACCCGGCGCCGCCGGCGCCGACGATCAGGGCGTCGTGTTCGATGCGCACCATCAGCCCGGCGGGACCACGTTCGGCAGCGTCATCACGACGATGGTGCCGATCGCGAAGAGGAAGAAGGCCAGGGCATAGAGCGCCATGGTGAGCGCCACGCGGACACCCCCGCGGCTGTAGTCGCCGACCACCGTGCGCATCCCCATGAACGAGTGGAACAGGACCAGCATCAGCAGGAGCCAGTCCATCGCCCGCCAGAACACGCTGCTCCAGCGCATCTGGACGATCCAGTCGGCGTTCTCCTTGTCGGGCGCGGTGATCACGTGGAGGATCAGGTAGTGGCTGATGACCAGCACGAACAGACCGAGCCCCGACAGGCGCATCAGGTACCAGACCGCGAGCTCCAGGCCGCCACCGCCCGGCTTGACGCGGCCCGACCCGCGCGTGTAGCGCGCGCTCATATCGTCCACCCCAGGGCGTGGGCGAACTGGCGGAAGATGACCCACGTGACCGGGATCCCGATGATCGCGAAGATCACCCAGTTGATGCGCCACATGACCCGGTGATAGCGGGTCATCGGGGGCCAGAAGTCCATGATCACGATACGCAGGCCGTTGAGGGCGTGATACAGGACGGCCGCTCCCAGGAGCCACTCCATGAGGATGCCGATGGGCGTCGCATAGAACGACAGCAGGGTGTCGTAGACCTTCGGTGCCGCCCCGACGAGGAAGATGTCGATGACGTGCAGGATCACGAACGCCCAGATCGCCACGCCGGAGATCCGATGGAACGCCCACGCGAGCATCCCCTCCCCGCCGTGATAGCGAACCAGCATGCTGTCTCCGGGTGGTGGTCGCCGAGCCGTCCCCGCGGGGCTGGCTAGGCGCTGGTGGCCGAGGCGGACGTGGCGCTTGGTCGGGCGAGGCGCTCGATGATGGCGTCTGCGAACTGGCTCGTGCCAGCGGGGCCACCAAGGTCGTAGGTCGTCGAGCGCCCTTCGGCGATGACGTCGCGCAGGGCGATCTCCACCCGATCGGCGACGTCGGGATGACCGAGGTGGCGAAGCATGAGCGCGCCGCTCAGGATCAAGGCGGTCGGGTTGGCCTTGTTCATGCCGGCGTACTTGGGTGCGGACCCGTGGACCGCCTCGAAGACCGCGCCGTCGACACCGATGTTGGCACCCGGCGCCACGCCCAGCCCACCCACCAGACCGGCACACAGGTCGCTGACGATGTCGCCGTAGAGGTTCGGGAGGACGAGGACGTCGTAGAGCTCCGGCTTCTGGACGAGCTGCATGCACATGTTGTCGACGATGCGGTCCTCGAATTCGATCTGACCGTCGTACTGAGCCGCGATCGTCCGGCAGCTCTCGAGGAACAGGCCGTCGGAGAGCTTCATGATGTTGGCCTTGTGGACGGCCGTGACCTTGCGCCGGCCGTTGGCGACCGCGTATTCGAACGCGAAGCGCGCGATCCGCTCGGACGCGGCACGCGTGATGATCTTGATGCTCTCCGCTGCATCGGGGCCGACCATGTGTTCGATCCCGGCGTAGAGGTCCTCGGTGTTCTCGCGGACGATGACGAGGTCGACGTCGTCGTAGCGGGTCTTGAGGCCCTTGATCGAGCGCGCCGGGCGAAGGTTGGCATACAGGCCGAGCATCTGACGAAGCGTCACGTTCACGCTCCGGAACCCCGAGCCGACCGGCGTCGTGATCGGTCCCTTGATGGCGACCTTGTTGCGCTTGATCGACTCCAGGACGTGGTCTGGAAGCGGCGTGCCGTACTCCGCGATGACCGCCTCGCCGGCGTCGACGACCTCCCACTCGAACTCGATGCCCGAGGCGTCCAGGACACGGCGGGTGGCTTCCGCCAGCTCCGGTCCGATGCCGTCGCCGGGGATCAGGGTGACTCGGTGGGCCATGTGCGCGATTGTAGCGGGCCGTCGACGTTCGAGATTCGCACGGCGCACTCCCTCCACGACCCAGCATCGTGTCGCGACCCCAGTGGGGGTACCATCGAGCTTCCCCGATCGTGGCCCATGCCGCCCTGTCGTCCGGAGCCCTCCACCGTGAAGATCCAGGAAGCTGACGCCAAGACCCTCCTCGTCGCCCAGGGACTGCCCGTCCCAGCCTGGGAGGTCGCCACCACCGTGCCGGAGGCTCGCGCCGCCGCGCAACGGTTCCTCGCGGCTGGCGCCGCGAAGGTCGTGATCAAGGCACAGGTCCTGGTCGGGGGTCGCGGCAAGGCGGGTGGCGTGAAGCTCGCCGGCACACCCGACGAGGCGGAACAGGTGGCCGCGGCGATCCTCGGGATGGACATCAAGGGGATGACCGTCCACAAGCTGCTGATCGGTCCAGCGGCCGACATCGTCAAGGAGTTCTACCTCTCCGCGGTCCTCGATCGCGCCGAGCGCTCGATCCTCCTCATGGGCTCGGCCGAAGGCGGCGTCGAGATCGAACAGGTGGCCCACGATCACCCCGAGGCGATCCTGCGGGTCCACGCGGACCCACTCCTCGGGCTGCTCGACTTCCAGGCCCGTGAGCTCGCGTTCGCGATGGGCCTTGGCGCTCACCTCAAGGCCGCCGTTGCGATCGCCAAGGGTCTCGTGCGGACGATGCGCGCCTACGACGCCGATCTCGTCGAGATCAACCCGCTCGCGATCATCCGAGAGTCCGGGCCGGACGGCACGCAGGTCGAACGATTGGTCTGCCTCGACGCGAAGGTCACGCTCGATGACTCGGCCCTCGCCCGGCATGCCGGCCTCGAAGACCTGCGCGACCCGTACGAGGAAGACCCGGCCGACCGCGCCGCGCGCGAAGCCGGCCTGACCTTCATCAAGCTCGATGGCACGATCGGCTGCATGGTCAACGGGGCCGGCCTGGCGATGACCACGATGGATCTCGTCAAACGCGCCGGTGGCGAACCGGCGAACTTCCTCGACATCGGCGGCGGCGCCCGCGCCGACAAGGTAGCGGTGGCGATGCAGCTCATCCTGGCCGACCCCAAGGTCGATGCCATCCTCGTGAACATCTTCGGCGGCATCACCCGTGGTGACGAGGTGGCCCGGGGCCTGATCGAAGCCCGTGCGCAACAGACTCGCGAGGTCCCGATGGTGGTGCGGATCGTCGGCACCAACGCAGCCGAGGCCGCGGTCCTGCTGGAGGAAGCCAGATTCGTGACCGCGGCGTCTCTCGACGAAGCCGCCGCCAAGGCCGTCGCGGCATCCAAGGGAGCGGCATGAGCATCCTCGTCGGGCGTGAGACACGGCTGGTCGTCCAGGGCATCACCGGCCGGGAGGGTGAGTTCCACTCCCTGGCCATGCAGGCCTACGGCACGAACATCGTCGCCGGCGTCACCCCGGGCAAGGGCGGCAAGACGGCGCTTGCCGGCACGGTCCCGGTCTTCGACACGATGGAGGAGGCCGTCCGCGAGACGGGCGCCGATACGTCCTGCATCTTCGTCCCGGCGTCGGGTGCTCCGGACGCCGTCATGGAGGCGGCCTCGGCAGGCGTCGCGACGATCTTCTGCATCACCGAGGGGATCCCCGCGCTGGACATGATCCCCGCTGTCGCGCTGGTCCAGGCCCGCGGCGCTCGTCTGATCGGGCCCAACTGCCCCGGCGCCACCTCGCCCGGCGGCGCCAAGGTCGGGATCATCCCGGGTGGCATCCACCGCGAGGGCCGGGTCGGCGTCATCTCGCGTTCAGGCACCCTGACGTACGAAGCGGTCCAGGCGATGACAGACGCGGGGCTCGGTCAATCGACCTGCGTCGGCATCGGTGGCGACCCGATCATCGGCACCACCTTCCTCGACCTCCTGCAGCTGTTCGCCGCGGACGACGAGACCGACGCCATCGTCCTCATCGGCGAGATCGGCGGCGCGGCCGAAGAGACCGCCGCAGCGTGGGCCGCCGAACACTTGCGCGACGTCCCGAAGGTCGCGTTCATCGCGGGCCGGACCGCGCCGGAGGGCAAGCGCATGGGCCACGCCGGAGCGATCATCTCGGGCGGCGCCGGGACCGCCGCCTCGAAGGTCTCCGCGCTGGAGGCCGCAGGGTTCCGCGTCGCGAACTCGCCGACCGAGTTGCCGGGTCTCCTGCGCGCCGCTGGCTACCGCGGCTAGCGGGACCCGACTGATGCAGCCGGCCGACATCACGTTCCTGTTCGCGTTCGACCGCTGGGCGACGGCGAAGGTGCTCGATGCCACGGTCGGCATCGACGACGCCACGTGGTCGACGCCGAACAGCATCGGCGAGCGTGGGCTGGGCGGGATCCTCGTCCATCACCTTGGCGCCAGCCAGCGCTGGCGGCACGGGTTGACCGAGACCGGCGAGACACCTCGGCCCGAACGCGAGCCGCTCCCCACCATCGACGAGTTGCGGGCCGCCTGGGAAGCGGAGTGGGAGGCCTATCGGGCCTGGGCCAGCGCCATCGACCCAGCCTGGCTGGACCGCACCGACGAGGGAGTCCCGTTCTGGCAGATGCTGGCCCACGTCGTCAACCACGGCACGCAGCATCGTTCCGAGGCCGCCGCCCTCCTCACGGCCGTCGGCCACTCGCCAGGTGACCTCGACATGATCGAGTACGCGGAGCAGCTCGCTCGGTCGGTGGCCTGAATGGGCGCCCGGATGGACCTGATCGCCGGCGACGTCCGCGAGATCCTGCTCGTGATCAGCCTGGACGACCTCGACGCGTTCGACGATCGTGCCCGCTTCGATGCGCATCTGTCCCTGGGTGGCGGACTCGATCCCACGTGGCTGGATCTCTTCGCCGAGGCGGCTCGATCCGTCACCGGTCAGAGCGAGCCCAGCGACCTGCTCGATGCGCGCACCGAGCTCGACGGCCCCGGTGACGAGACCAGCGAACAGACCATCGAACGGGTCGACGCTGCCTGGATCAGCGCCGTCGCGCGGATCCCCGACGACGTCCTCGGGGCGCTGGCCGGCCGATGGATCGACCTCGTCGAGGAGGAATTCGGCCAACTCCCGCGCGAGGAGAAACCATGGATCCGCGACCTCGCGGGGCAGGTGATCGGGTTCTGTCGCGTCGCCGATCGGGCGCGCGATGTGCTGTTCACCTGGTCGCTCCGGTGAACGCGGCGTGCCGAACTCGGGCGGATGGGTCACGATAGGCTCGACAGACGAGCACGCCTGAGCGGAAGGACGGACCATGGCGAACCATTCCAAGGCTGAACGAGAGAAGCGCAAGGCGGAGGGCGCCCGGGTCGAGGAGATCCAGGCCGCCTGGCTGGGAAGCATCCCGCCTGCAGCAGCGAAGGCATTCACGGCGAGTGTCGAGGCAGCCCGGGCACGCGGCCCGCAGCCGAAGCGACCCGACATGGCGCCGGGCACCCTGCCGAACCCTCCCCGCCCCGGGCACGAGCCACGGAAGCCCAAGGAAGAGCCCCGCGGCAGGGGTCCCCGCCGCGACTGAGGTCGCTCGTCACGACTGAGGTCGCTCGCCGCGACCGGGGATCCGGGGGCGATTCGCCCGCCCCAGGATCCGTCCCGCCCTAGGCGGTCGGCGGAACGAACCCAAGGGCGGTCCACGAAGGTCCGCCCGGCGCCTCGATCAATTCGACCAGCACGCCGTGGCACGACCGTGGGTGCAGGAACGCGACCGGACCCTCCGCACCGCGGCGCGGGGCTGAGTCGATCAGCTCCAGACCGTCGATCTCGAGCCGCAACAAGGTCTCGGCGAGGTTCGGGACCTCGAAACAGACGTGGTGGAACCCTTCGCCCTTGTTGGCGAGGAACCGGGCGACGCCCGTCGTGTCATCGGTCGGCTGGACCAGCTCGACCTTCGACTCGCCCACGCCAAGGAAGGCGATCCTGACGCGATCCTGGGGGATCTCCATGACCGTTTCGAGCTCGAGTCGAAGGATGTCGCGCCACAGACCAAGCGATTCGTCGATCGAGGCGACAATCAGCGCCACGTGATGGACCTTGCCGAGGTCACGGATCGCGGGGGGCAGATCGGCAGGGGCAGACATCGGCGATGACCTCGAGCGTGGTGTCACACGACCACGCCAGCGTACCCGACCCGTCGCGCTCGGACGACCTCGCTGCCCCTGCCGCGAGGCTCTCCCTCAGACCGTGATCAGCTCGCGATGCTCGCCCCACGCGACACGCAGGCGGTCGCTGATCTCCCCGACGGTCGCATAGGCCCGCACAGCATCGAGGATCGCGGGCAGAAGGTTGCCGTCACCGGCCGCCACGCGTTCGAGTTCGCCCATCGTCCGCGTCCATGCCTCCGCCGAACGCTCGGCACGGACGCGCTGGACCCGTTCGATCTGGCGACGTTCCCCGTCCGGGTCGATCTTGTGCGTCGGCGGCGTCGAGACCTCATCGTCACGGAATCTGTTGACGCCGACGACCACCTGGTCGCCACCTTCGATGGCGCGCTGGACCCGGTAGGCCGCCTCCTGGATCTCGCGCTGCTGGAACCCTCGCTCGATGGCCACGAGCGTCCCGCCCATCGCCTCGATCTCGTCGAGATACGCCCACGCGGCGGCTTCCAGCCCGTTCGAGAGCGACTCGACGTAGTACGAGCCCGCCAGCGGATCGGGCGTCTCCGTCACGCCGGCCTCGTAGGCGATGATCTGCTGGGTCCGGAGCGCCAGTCGGGCGGCCTCTTCGGTCGGGAGCGCCAGCGCTTCGTCACGTGAGTTCGTGTGCAGGCTCTGGGCGCCGCCAAGCACCGCGGCAAGCGCCTGGATGGTCGTGCGGACCACGTTGTTGTCGATCGACTGGGCCGTCAGGCTGGATCCGGCCGTCTGGACGTGGAAGCGGCACAGAAGCGAACGCGCGTTCGAGGCGCCGAACCGCTCCTTCATGATCGTCGCCCACATCCGGCGGGCGACCCGGAACTTGGCTACCTCTTCGAACAGCTCCGACCAGGCCGCGAAGAAGAACGAGAGCCGGCCGGCGAAGTCATCGACATCCAGACCGCGTTCGACGGCTGCATCGACGTAGGCGATCGCGTCCGCAAGCGTGAATGCCAGCTCCTGGGCAGCCGTCGCACCCGCCTCGCGCATGTGGTAGCCGGAGATCGAGATCGTGTTCCACTTGGGGAGCTCGGCGGCGCAGAACTCGAAGACGTCCGTCACGAGCCGCATCGAGGGCCGCGGCGGAAAGATGTAGGTGCCGCGCGCGATGTACTCCTTGAGGATGTCGTTCTGGGTGGTGCCCGAGACGTCCGCTCGCGACACGCCCTGCGCCTCGGCAGCGGCCACGTAGAGCGCCAGGAGGATCGGCGCGGTGGCATTGATCGTCATCGAGGTGCTGACCGTGTCCAGGGGGAGTCCATCGAGAAGGACGGCCATATCGGCCAGGCTGGAGATGGGTACGCCGACCCGGCCCACCTCCCCTTCTGCCTCGCGGGCGTCCGAGTCGTAGCCCATCTGGGTCGGCAGGTCGAAGGCCACCGACAAGCCGGTCTGGCCCTGTTCAAGGAGGTACCGGAAGCGCAGGTTCGTCTCCTCGGCCGTGGCGAAGCCCGCGTACTGGCGCATCGTCCAGAACCGACTCCGGTACATCGTGGGCTGGACGCCCCGGGTGAACGGGTACTCCCCGGGAAGGCCGAGGTCGCGGATCTCGTCGAAGCCCGAGAGATCGGCGGCCGTGTAGATATCCCGGATCTCGACCCCCGACGACGTTTCGAACCGGTCGCGCCGCTCGGGTGCCGACTTCAGGGCCTTTGCCCGGACGGTGTCTCGCCAGCGGGCGCGCGCCGCATCCTGACCCTCGCCAGCCGACCGGTCCGGACGGGTCACGCGATGACCACGAGCACGTCGCCCAGCTCCACGGTCTGCCCGGGGCCCACCGCCACTCGCTCGACCGTGCCGTCACGCGGGGAGCGGACGTCGTTTTCCATCTTCATCGCCTCCACCGCGAGGAGCCGGGAACCGGCGGTCACGACGTCGCCGACGGCCACTGCCACCGATGCGACTCGCCCCGGGATGATGGCACGAACTTCGGTGGGACCGCGATGTCCACTCGCATCCCTCGTTCGGGTGGCCCGCTCTCGAAGATCGACCCGGTCCGCATCCTCGACGACCAGGTCGAAGCGCCAGCCGTCGACGACCACCTCGAACCGACCCGGAGCGAGACGCGTGACGTCGGCTTGGGAGCGAACGGAGGTAGGATCCGAGGCTGCACCGACCGAGCCATCGTCCTCGACCTCGCCCAGGACGGCGCCGGTCGCCCGGTCGGTGACTCGCAGGCGCCTCACCGCGGCCATCGATCCACAGCTTCCTCACGGGACGCGGCGAGCCACCCGGACGCGGGCGTCGCCGTCGCGACGATGGGTGGGGACGCCGAACCCGGCGCAGGCTCGTCCCTGACCCCACGTGCGAGCGCGGCCAGCGCGCCGGGCACGGCGCCTGCCCGCTCCCCCGCCCCGTCCCAGGCCTCGGCGACCCAGTCCGTCGACAGGTCTCCGACCCGGAACCCGGGATGGCGTGCGACGAACCGGTGGAACGGCAGCGTCGTCTGGACGCCCGTGACCACCGTCTCGTCGAGCGCCCGCCGAAGCCGGTCGATGGCAGCGGGCCGGTCGGCGGCGACCACCAGGACCTTGGCGATCAGGTTGTCGTACTCGGGCGGGATCCGGTCGCCGGCTTCGATCCCGGTATCCACCCGAACACCCGGACCAGCCGGCATGACCCAGTCACGGACGACGCCAGGGTTGGGGATGAAATCAGAGGCCGGGTCCTCGGCGGCGAGGCGGACCTCGATCGAATGTCGACCGGGGTCGGATGCCCGTGCCGCGGCGGCCAGGACCGCGTCCGACAGCGGGCGACCGGCTGCGAGATGGAACTGCTCGGCGACCAGGTCCAGACCGGTGGTGAGCTCGGTCACCCCATGCTCCACCTGAAGCCGAGTATTCACCTCAAGAAAGGACCAGGTCCCGTCCCGCGCCAGCAGGAACTCCGCGGTGGCCGCATTGGTCAGTCCGGCGGCCGTCCCGATCCGGACTCCCATCGCCAGGAGCTCGGACCGAGCCGCAGGGTCCAGTCCCGGCGCCGGCGCCTCTTCCACCAGCTTCTGGTGTCGCCGCTGGATCGAGCAGTCGCGCTCCCCCACTGCAACGACGCGACCCGTCAGGTCGCCGAGCAACTGGACTTCGATGTGACGCGCGGGTCGGACCTCGCGCTCGAGGTAGACCGAACCGTCCCCGAACGATGCGGACGCCTCCGCTGAGGCCGAGGTCAGGGCCAGAGGCAGGTCCACGGACCGCTCGACTCTCCGCATCCCTCGACCGCCACCGCCGGCCGACGCCTTGACCATCAGCGGGAACCCGATCCGGGTCGCCTCGGCGATGATCCCGGCAAGCGCATCCGGTCGGTCGAGGTCGGCGGGCTCGAGGGTGCCCGGCACGGTCGGAACACCCGCGTCGCGCGCGAGACGCCGACCGGCGAGCTTGTCGCCGACCGCCTCGATGGATGCTGGGGAGGGACCCACGAACACGAGCCCCGCGTCCACGATGGCCCGCGCAAACGCGGCCCGCTCCGCCAGGAAGCCGTAGCCAGGATGGATGGCCTGGGCACCGGAGGCCAGGGCGGCCTCGATGATCCGGTCGATCCGGAGATAGCTGTCGGACGCCGCGGCCGGCCCAAGCCGGACGGCGGCATCCGCGCGTCGGACGTGCATGGCTCCGATGTCAGCATCGCTGTAGACGGCGACAGCCTCCATCCGCAGGTCGTGACACGCACGAATGATGCGGACCGCGATCTCACCTCGGTTCGCCACGAGCACACGTCGGAACGGTGGTCCCGGAACCTGACTCACCGCCGGTGCTCGGTCCAAGCGTCTTTGTGCAAAGACGCGGCCGGCACCAGGTCAGAGCGGGATGTTGCCATGCTTCTTTCGCGGGTTGGTCACGCGCTTTCCTGCCAGCATCTCGAGTGCCTTGATCAATCGCGGCCGGGTTTCCGACGGACGGATGACGTCATCGATATAGCCACGTGACGCTGCGATGTAGGGGTTCGCGAATTCCGTCTCATAAGCTTTGACGAGACGACGTCGCTCCTCCGCAGGATCGCTCGACGTCGCGATGCGTTCCCGATGGAGGATGTTGACCGCGCCCTCCGCTCCCATCACCGCGATCTCGGCCGTGGGCCATGCCAGGTTCAAGTCACCCCGGATGTGCTTGCTGCTCATGACGTCATACGCCCCGCCATACGCCTTGCGCGTGATGACGCTCAGTTTCGGGACGGTCGCCTCGCAATAGGCATAGAGCAACTTGGCGCCGTGCCGGATGATGCCGCCATGCTCCTGTGCGACACCGGGGAGAAAACCAGGGACATCGATGAACGTGACGAGAGGGATATTGAAGGCATCACACGTCCGGACGAAGCGCGCGGCCTTGACCGATGCATCGATATCGAGCGCGCCCGCCAGGACCGAGGGCTGTTGCGCGACGATGCCCACACTTCGACCTGCGAGTGAAGCGAATCCCACGATGATGTTCGCGGCCCACCCCGGCTGGATCTCGAACAGCGCGCCATCATCCAGCACGGAGCGCAGGACCATGTGCATGTCATAGGGAGTACGGGGATCATCGGGGACCATCGCGTCGAGCAGTGGGTCCATGCGATCCGACGGATCGCCTGTTGCGTGGCGCGGCGGTCCATCAAGGTTGTTCGACGGCAGGTGGGCAAGCAGACGACGAACAGCGTCGAACGCACGTGCCTCATCCGGCGCTGCCAGATGGGCGACACCCGACCGCGTGGTGTGGGTCGTCGCACCACCGAGGAATTCAGCGTCGACATCCTCGTGGGTCACGGTCTTCACGACGTTCGGTCCGGTGACGAACATGTAGCTCGTCCCTTCGACCATGATCGTGAAGTCGGTCATGGCCGGCGAGTAGACGGCGCCACCGGCGCACGGTCCCAGGATCACGGAGATCTGCGGCACCACACCAGACGCCAGGACGTTGCGCAGAAAGATGTCCGCATAGCCGCCGAGCGAGGCGACACCCTCCTGGATCCGCGCACCACCGGAATCGTCGAGACCGATGATCGGCGCACCCACCTGCATGGCCAGGTCCATGATCTTGCAGATCTTCCCGGCATACGCCTCGGACAACGACCCGCCGAAGATCGTGAAGTCCTGACTGAAGACGAAGATCGTCCTCCCGTCGATCGTCCCGTGACCGGTGACCACGCCATCACCGAGGTACGACTCGTTGGCGGCCGTCTGGTTCGTGACGAAGGCATCGAGCTCGACGAACGACCCGGGATCGAGAAGCAGGTCCACACGCTCGCGTGCTGTCAGCTTTCCCGCGTCGTGCTGCTTCTGGACCCGCGCGACTCCCCCACCGCGTCGCGACTCGTCGCGCATCTCGGCAAGCCGTTGCATCCGCTCGTCGTTGTTGGCCACAGATCCGACTCCTGAGCGTCTTTGCGCAAGGACAGTGGCCATCATAGACCGCGTTCGCGCTCTGAACGCGACGTCGTTCGTCAAGACGGATATCCACAGATTCGGTGAACAAGTCGCCGATGCTGTGGATAACCCATTGTCCACGATGGCCCTCGAAGGCGTAGCATGACCGGGCTCGCTCCCTGTTCCCATCGTCGACTCGGGAGCCATCGACATGGATTCGAGGTGATGCCCCGGTGACGAACGTGATCGCGATCGCGAATCAGAAGGGTGGAGTCGGCAAGACGACCACCGCGATCAACCTTGCGGGTGCCCTGGCGGAAGAAGGGCATCGCGTGCTTTGCATCGACATGGACCCGCAGGCGAATCTGACGGCGGGTCTTGGCATCAACCTCAACACGGTCGAACGTTCGATGGCGGATGTCCTCGCCGACGGTCGTTCCACCTTCGATGACATCATCCTGCCCACCGAGATCGCCGACATCGATGTCGCGCCGGCGCACATCGACCTTGCGTCGACGGAAGGCGAGTTGTTCACCGCGCTTGGCCGGGAGCAGATCCTGCGCGAAGCGATCGAAGGTCATCTAGATGCCTACGACTACGTCCTGATCGACTGCCCGCCGAACCTTGGGCTGTTGACCGTCAACGGGCTTGTCGCCGCGAACGGGGTGATCATCCCGGTCCAGACCCAGTACTACGCGATGAAGGGGCTCAACAACCTCGTCAAGGTCATCAACGCGATCCGGCTCAAGCTCAACCGTGATCTCCGGATCCTGGGACTGCTGCCGACGTTCTACGACGGACGCACCAATCTCGCGCGCGACATGCTCGACGAGCTGCGCGTCGTCGGAGACCACCACGTGTTCCATAGCATCGTGCGAAACACGGTGAAACTCGGTGAGGCGCCGTTGGTCGGACGACCGATCACGTCGTACGCCAGTACCAGTGAGGCGGCTCGCACGTACCGCGAGCTGGCACGGGAGGTCATCGAACTTGTCCCGGCCTGATTTCCGCGCAGCGGCGGCTCGGCGTCTGTCCGAGGACCGTGAGCTTTCCCCCGCCATCGTCAGCCTGCTGTCATCCGACGGCCCGATCCGCTCGGTCGGCGTCCGGATCATCCCGATCGACCGGATCGAGGCGAATCCCGAACAGCCACGTCTCGCATTCGACGCGGGCACGCTCGAGGAACTCGCGTCGTCGATCCGTGAACACGGCGTGCTCCAGCCGATCCTCGTTCGCCCGCTGGACGCGACCCACTACCAGTTGATCGCCGGTGAGCGACGTTGGCGTGCCTCGCGGATCGCCGGTCTGAGCACCATCCCGGCGCTCATCGAGGACATCGATGACGACACCGCGCTCGAGATCGCGATCATCGAAAACCTCCAGCGAGAGGATCTCTCCCCACTCGACGAAGCTGCGATGTACGACCGGATGGTCCGGGAACACGGATACAGCATCCGTAAGCTCGCCGACAAGCTGGGCAAGGACAAGGGCTATCTGGAAAACAGACTGCGGCTGGCCGACGCGCCACCGGAGGTCCGCGAACTCGTGTCCTTGCGCAAAGACACGCTCTCCCATGCCTACGAGCTGATGAAGGTCGATGACCCGAAGAAACGCCGTCGCCTGGCCGAACAGGTCGCGCGTGGGGAACTGACCCTCTCGAAACTGCGCGAGAAGATCGACGGGCGTCGGACGCGCGTGCCGCGAGCAGAGATCGTCAACCTGGACGACGACGCGCCGGCGGATGACGAGGTCACGATCGTCTCTGCCAGCATCACCGTGGTTTCGGCTCAGGCCGCTGCAGCAGACGAGGGATGGAACGCCGGGAGCGCACCGCGAGCGCTGACCGAAGACTCTCTCATCAATGCCAAGCAGCAGCTCGCGGATGCCGTCGAAGGTCTCGTTGACGTCCTGCGGTCGGGCGACCTGCGTCAGTCCATCGGCTCGGTCGATCGGGCGAACCTCGCCAAGTACCTGACGATCGCCAAGCTCAAGCTTGAGAATGCGATCGCCCTGGTCCGAAGCGACGACCCCCGCGACTGAGTCGCCGTCAGCCTGGCCATCCCTCGACGACCCACAACCATCCTGCGGCGAGGACCGCGACGCCGACCGCCTGGATCTCCCACGCCCGTTCGCGGCGCGCGGCAGTCCCCCGCCCGAAGAACGCGCCCACGACCAGGATGACGGCCGCGCTCGCCATCACGACCAGCGAGGAAGGAGGTGGTGGGATGGGTGCGTCCGGTGCGATCGCGGTCCAGAACGCGAGACCGACCACCGCAGCAAACAGGCCGTTGGCAACCCACCAGGAACGCCCAAGGCCAAGGGTCGTGGCTACTGACTCGGTGGCGGCCGCGCGGTCCACCTCGACGTCGGCCCGGGCGTTGGCGATCGCGAGTCCCGCACCGGCGAGCATCGCGGCCGGGATCAGGACTGCGAACCAGCCGGCGAGAGCGGCGCCGGTGCCGGACCATCCGAAGATCGGCAGGATCGGGATCCCGATCGCGAACGGGACCCATGACCAGGCGGTCCCCTTCGCCGCCAGGTCGTAGCCGTACCCGATCGTCAGCACGATGACCGCCAGGGCGGCAAGGCCGACGCCCGAGCCGGCCGCCAGGACGATCCCGACGACCGCGAACGCGAGCGCGCCCCACCGGGCCGCGGTGACTGGCACGAGACCTGCCGGGATGGGCTTGGGCGGGATGCGTCCCCGATCGGCGGTCGCGTCCACGAGGTCATTGGCGATCCCGATCGATGCCTGGAGGGCGGTCATCGCGATCCCGAGCCGGAAGGCGGTCGGCCCTTCGCCGCCGGCGACGATCGCGGTCATGGCCACCACGACGCCGTCGAGGAGCGATGGGAACGGGTGGGTCAGCCGCAGGGCCGCAAGGAGACGTGGCCCGATGGGCGTCGGGGCCGGACGGAGGGGCGCAGCGGGCGCCTCAGACGTAGACGATCTCCTCGAAGTTCGCGACCAGGTAGGCGATCAGCCGGTCGCGACCATCCGAGACCTGGGCGTGGATCCCGGGAACCAGTGCGAACAGGGTGATCGCCGGCACCATCAGGTGCCCCGTCCGATCCCGTCCGATCGATGCCGGTGGACCCCCGCCAGAAGCGAACACCCGTTCGAAACCAGACTCATCGAGAGACGCGGCCTTCCGGAAGTCGTCGACCACCTTGATCACGCCGCGGCGGATCGCCACGTCGCGCATCAGTTCGGCGGCCCAGGAGTCGATCTGGGCGTCCTCCTGTTCGGCCAGGCGGGTTCGGTATTCGGTGGTGTCGCTCGACAGCCCTGTGGCTCCCAACGGGCGCCTCCTGCGTCTGGTCCGGCGGCCGAAGTATGCCAGAGCCGGCCCCGCCGCCGCCAAGCGCCTCACGGAGCCGATCTCGTCAGCGGCCGCGCGCCTCCACTGGCGGCGGCACGTCGGTCGGCCCACGGTAGGGCGTCCTGATCGAACCGGACGCGGCGAGGGCGGCCTCTCGCGATCCCTCGGGCCAGTCGTTGAAGATGTCGGTGAGCCAGCGGCCTGGCCGGGCCGGCATCCCGGGGTCGGGAGCATCCTCCACCATGGTCGCGATCGCATGATGGACGGCCGCAGTCAGCGTCTCGATCGCGGGCCGGGTCGGACGGCCGTGGGCCACGAGGGGCGGTCCGATGCGGATCCGGATCCGACCGCCGAACCGCAGCCAGCTGGACCCGTTGATGGCGATCGGCACCAGCGGGACCCCCGAACGCAGCGCGAAATATGCCGCGCCATCGTTGAACGGCAGGAGCTCGCGTTCACCGACATGGATGCGGCCCTCCCCGGAGATCGCGACCACGCCGCCCGCGTCGAGGCGCGCGCCGACGCGCCGGGTCGCCTCGAGGAGGTCGTTCTTGCCTGGCTTGTATGGGATCGCGGCGCCGGTCCAGCCCATGACCCGGTTGCG
>JBBQLI010000060.1:0-20321 GCA_038327765.1 Candidatus Limnocylindrales bacterium
GGTGTGCCACGTCTGGAAGTTGGCGCTGGTGCTGTAGGCCGCCTGGTCGCTGCCGGAGGTGGCGCCCTGGCGATGCATGAAGCCGGAGATGTTCTGGTTGAGGTTGCCTTCCGGGAAGTCGATCTCGCCGTCACGCGGCCAGGTGCCCGACTTCGGCCAGAGCAGCCACGCCGTCTTGTAGCCGGGGACCGGGTCCGCCCGGAAGCGGATGGCGTAGCGACCGTAAAGCTGGTCGCCACCGGGGATGACCGGCAGGGGAGCGGCCACCATATGGACACCGTTCACCGTGTGCAGATAGATGTCCATCATCGAGTTGGCCACGCTGACGATCTGTGGCGAATAGACGCCGTGCTTGCTGGTGTCGGTCCACCCGGACGGGTAGGCGCTCCACTTGCTCGCGACGGCGCTCGGGAAGCTGCCCAGCGCGACGTTGGTGTTGAAGTCGTCGTTCATGACCAGTTTCCAGCCGGGCAGGTCGCTGAACGGCATGGATGAGGTGTTCACCGGGGGCGGCGTCGGTGTCGGCGCGGCGGTCGGGCTGGGAGAGGGCGTCGCTGTGGGTCGGGGCGTCGGTGTCGGCGTCGGGCTTGGCGTGGCGGTCGGCACCGGTGTCGGTGTCGGTGTCGGGCTTGGCGTGGCGGTCGGCACCGGCGTCGGAGTCGGCGTCGGCACCGGGGTCGGTGTCGGTGTGGGGACGGGCGATGGGCTCGGCGACGGGCTGGGAGCCGGCGTCGGGGCGGCGGTCGGCGTCGGGCTCGGCGATGGCGTCGGGCGCGGCGTCGGAGTGGCCGTCGGAGTGGGTGTCGGAAGACCGGCACCACCGACCGTCGGGGACGGGGTCGGGCTGGCAGTCGGGCTGGCCGTCGGGGACGGGCTGGGCGTCGGGGTGGCGCTCGGGCGAGGCGTCGCGCTCGGGGTGGCCGTCGGAGTCGCGCTCGGCCGGGCGGTCGGGGTGGCCGTCGGCGCGGTGGTCGGGGTGGCGCTCGGTCCGGTGGCGACCACGGTCGGAACCGGCGAGGGCACCGTGGTATCGCTCACCTTGACGGCGAACGCATCGATGGCGACGGTCGGATGGCCGGGGGTACCGGAGACCAGGATCGTGATGCGGTGCGTGCCGACGCTCCCGAAGGAGTGCTTGTAGAGGACGCGAGCCGGCATGAACGAGCTGGCGAAGCTATCGATCGTCGCGGCGTAGACATGGTCGATGTAGACCCGGGCCTTGCCGCGGGTGGGGCCGACCGGCCCGATCCAGGAGATGGCGGAGCCACGGAACAGGACGCTCGCCTTGGCCCCCGCGCTCTTCGCGGCCATGGCCTTGCCGCCGAGGTAGTCCGGATGGAAGACCTTCACCCAGGAGCCGCGGGTGGCGATCTTGTCGCTCGACTCCTGGATGGTCTTGACGCCATCCTGCGCGGCCCACTGCTGGAGCAGCTGCTGGGCGGATTGGTTGGTACCGGCGAATGTGCCGGAGAAGGGAAGAAGAAGACCGATCAGTCCAGCGGTCATGATCCCGGTCGCGATGACGTCGCGGGTGCGGCGGCCCGTGGGGCCGGTTTTGGCTCGTCGGACGCTCGGAGCGTCGTCGGTCCAGCGTGTGCCGTCCCAAAACATCGATATGCACCTCGTTCGGCAACCCGGCGGGCTCAGGGAGCTCCGTGGCTTTGCGACCCCGCCTCGCGACGGGTGTGCCAGTTCGTGGGGTCTAGGCGTTCATGGGGTAAATGGGGGTGGTCGACGCCTGCCGCCACTATCGCGGGAGGGGCCTGGGGAGGGCTATGGGGCGAAGGTCCCGAGCCACCGGACGCGCTCTGGTCAGAAGGTCAGGGGGTGCGCGCGGCAGGTTCCGGTGCAAGCTGACAACGGCGCAGCGCAGTTCTGCGGGTATGCTCTGCGCTTATCCTCGATCAACGTTCATCCCGCACCAGACCATGGAAACGACGCGCGACGTGACAGTCCTGACTTCGATCGAACAAGCGCTTGGCGTGTTCGGGCGCTCCCGCCTCATCATCGCAACGACCGGCCTGATGGTCGCCGCCTGGGTCGTCAACTCGATCCTCGGCTTCGCCTTCTGGTGGGTCGCGAGCCGCCAGTTCACGCCCGCCGCCGTCGGCCTGGCCAGCGCCACGATCTCCGCGAGCGTCCTGATCTCGAGGTTGACGGTGTCCGGTCTCGGGACAGCGTTGGCCGGGTTCATCCCCAGCTACGCCGGCCGGCGCATCCAGCTGATCGCCACGGCCTTGCTGACCGCGGTCGGCATCGGCTCCGTCCTCGGACTGGTCTTCGCGCTCGCCGCCCCGATCGTCTCGGCCGAGTATTCGCCCCTCGTGGCCGACCTCCCGTTCGTGGGCCTCTTCGTCATGGGTGTCGGCCTTTCGGCCGCGGGCGTGGTGATGGACCAGATCCTGCTGAGCCTGCGCCACGGTGAGCTGCAGCTGTATCGGAACGTCGTGTTCGCCGCGGGCAAGCTGGCGTTCCTTGTCATCGTCGCCACGACCTTCGGCGGGGTCAGTGCGCTCGTGATCTTCGGCGTCTGGGCGCTCGGTGATGCGTGCTCGTTCGTCGCGCTCCTGCTCTCACGCCGTTCGCTCCCGAAAGCGGTGGTCTCCTTCGAATGGCGGACGGTGCTTGGCCTCGCCCGCAACGCGGTCGGCCACCACGCGATCAGCGCCGCACGGACCGGCCCGGCGCTGTTCATGCCCGTCCTGGTGACGGCCATCCTGTCCGCATCCGCCAACGCGGCCTTCTATGTCGCACTGATCGTGACGACGGCCCTCCAGGTGATCGCCTCCTCCGCCACGTTCACCCTCTATGCCGTCGGCGAGCGCTCGCCGCACGCCTTCCAGCACCAGCTCCGCGTCACGCTGGCGCTCTCGAGCGCGATCGTCGCCGCCGGTATCGCCGCCCTGTTCGTGGCCGGGCCGTTCCTGCTCGGCCTGTTCGGCAAGCCATACGTCGACACCGCCGGTGCCAGCCTCCCGTGGCTGGCCCTGTGCGCGGTCCCGCTGATCGTGACCGACCACTGGATCGCGCTCCGCCGCATCCGCCGCGAGATGCGCGGGACCGTCGCCATCCTGGCCTTCGGCGCCGCGCTCCAGGTCTCCCTGGCGTGGATCGGCGCGTTGAACGCGGGCGTCACCGGGTTGGCGATCGGCTGGTTCATCGGGATGTGCGTGAATGCCCTGATGATGGTCCGTGAGGTCGTGGTCGCCGCGACGACGAGCGATCCAGGGCGCCACATGACCCGCGCTGTCATCGACGGGCTGGCCTTGCCGCTCGCCGCGACGGCGCCGGTCGCGACCGCCGCGGCCATGCCCCGTGCGACGACCGGCGGGCGGCCTACAACCCCGACGGTCCGGATGAGCGACCAGATCCTGGCCGACGTCCCCGCCCCGACCACGACGATCTCGGTCTTCATCCCCATCCGGAACGACTCGAAGTGGCTGCCGCGCGCGATCGAGAGCGTGCTGCACCAGACCTACCAGCACTGGGAGCTGGTCATCGGCGACAACGCATCCACCGAGGACATCGCGGCCGTCGTCGCGCGCTACCCCGATCCGCGGATCCGCTATCACCGCTTCGAGCAGGGCGTCTCGATCCTCGAGAGCTGGAATCGGACCGCCGCGCTCTGCCAGAGCGACTGGATCGAGTCGCTCGCGGCCGACGACCAGATCCGACCGGACTGCCTGCTCCGCATCGCCGCGGCCATCGAGTACTTCACGCCGCAGGTGCCACGGCTCGCGATGGCCCTGTCCTCGTGCCGGCGGGTCTACCCGGACGGCTCCTCAGCGGATCGCGTCTGGTATGGATCCAAGCCGAAGTTCCCGGTCCGCGACGGTGTGTATTCGCCGGCGGAGTGGCTGGCGCTCTGCACGACCGATGGGCAGCCGCCATGGCAGGTCGGTTCGGTCGTCGTCAACCGGCAGGTCGTCGCGGAGTCCGGTGGTCTCTTCCGCCCCGAGGTCGGCCTTTCGTCCGACTTCGAATCCACCATCCGGATGGGTGCGTACGGTCATGTCGCCTACCTGACGGACGAGCTTCTCGACTACACGGTCCGCGATGACTCCGATGGTCCGCAGCGCCACCAGTTCAACCGCGCGCGCGGCGTGGGAGACACGGTGGTCGGACTCGCCTATCAGAACGCCCTCCATGTCCACGACGAGGTCCGGGGGCTGACCCCGGGCGAGCGACGTCGGGTCATCGAGGCGATCTCGCGATCCCACTTGCAGCGCGCGGCCCAGCATCGGGTCCTGGCCGCGGGCAAAGGTCGGTCGGGCGCGTTCCGCGATGTCGTGCGCGCGATCCGCTGGAGCCCGCGCACCGTGCTGCGGCCATCCGGGCTCGCGTTCGGGCTTGGTGCCATCTTCGCCCCTCGCTGGCTGCTTGAGTACGCCAAGGAACAGATGACGACCCACTTCCACCACGATGGGCCGCCCGTCGAGCCGGGGATCGACCCGACCATCGACCCAGCACTGCAGCCGGATGGGCGCTGACGCCGGAGTCGACGATCGGCGGATCGTCATCGTCGGTGTCGCGGGCTCTGGCAAGACCACCTTGTCGATCCGCATGGCGGATCGCCTGGGCATGCCGGTCTTCCACCTGGACCAGGTCGCCGCGGCCGATGGCGACGGCGATCCCCGCCACCCGCACACACCGACCGACGAATTGCCGGCGACCGAGTTCGAGCCGCGTCCACTCGAGCATCGGCGCGAGATCGCCGGGCGGATCGCGGCTGAATCACGCTGGATCGCCGAAGGCTCGTTCCTCGACTGGACCGATCCGCTGCTGGATCGCGCGGACACGATCGTCTGGCTGGACCACGTCGGTCCGATCGGGGCCAGTCGACGCGTCCTGTCCCGCGTCCGGCGCTCGCAGCAACGCGAGTCCGGGCAGCGCAGTGGGGTCGAGCGCTTCATCCGCCCCAGGTCCTACGTGCGTCACGCCGTCGGTCTCGTGCGGGAGCTGTGGGACGTCACCGGCTACTTCTGGCGGGACCACGCTCCCAGGGTCGCCGAGGATATCGCAGCACGGCGCTGGGATCGCATCACCCGCTCGGCCATCTCGGTCGCGCTCGAGCCCCACTCACCGAAGGTGGTCCACGTCCGCGACCGCCAGATCCTGGAGCGCTTCGAGCGCCACCTCGGACTGACCTCGATCGACGACCGGGACGCTCAGCCGGCGATCGACGCGTAGACGTCCCGGACGTCTCGCGCGCAGTCGTCCCAGGTATGTGGGGTTGGGGGAGCGACCGGCCCTCGCGCGATCGCGGCCCGGATCGCGGCCGCGACGGTCGGCGCCGGATCGTCGATTCGAACGCCGAGGGCGGCGCCCGTCTCGACGAGTTCCGCGAGCGCGGTCGCGTCGGTCACGACCAGCGGCCGCCCGAGTGACGCGGCCTCCCATGCGGCGATGCCGTGCGATTCGTAGTCGCTCAGGACCAGGATGACCGCAGCCGATGCGAGACGATCGACGAATGCCTGGCGTTCGCTTCCGGGGATCGCCCGGATCTCGACCCGATCTGCGACCCCGAGGCGCTCCGCCGCCGATCTGATCCCGGCCTCATCCGGTCCGGCCCCCAGCACCAGGAGATGCGCATCGGGATCGGTCGGCACGAGTTCGGCCAGTGCTGCCACGGCCCGCTCGTGGCCCTTGTAGCGCTCCAGGCGCCCGACCGAGACCAGCAGCCCGGCCTCGACCGGGATCCCGGCGCTGCGAGGCGGCAGGTCGGAGCCATTCGGGATGACGTGCACTCGGCGGAGCGGGATATGCAACCGGCCGGCGAAGACGCTCGCCTCGTAGCGCGAGACCGCGATGAGGGCATCTGCCCTGCGCAGCAATGGGGCGAGGGCGATGGTCTGGATGGGCCGGATGGCGTTGCGGTAGCCCGCTGAGTGACCGCCGCTATGAAAGGTCAGTGCCGTGGGCCGGCCGGCCGAAAGCGAGCTCGCCAGCGCGACGGGGGCGACGAAGGTCTGGTAGCTGTGGATATGGACGACGTCGGCGGCGGAGGAGCGGATCCGTGCCACGAGGCCGGGTGACGCCAGCCAGTCGCGCCCCGTCGGCCATGCTCGGGCACGATGGACATCGACGCCATCGATCGTCTCGTCGGTCGCCAGTCCTCCCGACTCGTCTGTGGTCAGGACCTCGACCGAGACACCGAGCGCCGGCAGGCGCGCGGCGAGTTCGCGGACATGTGACTCCACGCCACCGGTCGATGGGGCGAAGCGCGGAGCGACGAGGAGGGCACGCATCGGTGTGGACAGGATATGGGCTGGACGCCGCGCCGGCACCGAGCGGTCAGCGCCGACGGAGTCGCTCGGCGACATTGCCGACGATGTACCCCGCGGTGGTCGTCGCGAGGCCAAGGGTGATCGCTGCGCTCTGGCCGGCAAGACCCGGATCGAGATGGCGCACCGATCCGGCCAGGTCGCGGAGCGCGGCTTTCGGCAACGTCACCATGGCGTGCCGTCGCTCCGACGCCAGACCCGCAGAGGCGCCTTGCAGTCGTGTCACGGTGGCCTTCGAGAGGCCCTCGGCATAGCAGCGACGAAGGAAGTAGCGCAGGTTCGCTCGCCCGGCCGGCACGTGGTGCCGGACGGCGGCGTCGGGGACGTACAGGATCACGGCCGAGGGATCGTCGCGCGAGGCGCGGATGCTCAGCTCCGTCTCCTCGCCGCCCATCGGCCGACCCAGCCCGCGGCCGACGCCGTGGACGAAACCGCCGACCCGTTGGAGGGTGGATCGCCGGAACGACATGTTGGCCCCGATCACGTTGCGCACCGGTGCGACCGTGGTCGGCATGCCTTCATAGGTGCAGCCGACGACCCAATCGAACGAGCGCGGCCACCACGATGGCCGGGCGGTCGCCCAGATGGGCTCGATGCCGCCCCCGGCGGCGATGACCTGCGGATCGCGATAGGCCTTGGCGAGGCCTTCGAGCCAGCCATGGACAGCGGCGGCATCGTCATCAAGGAACGCGACGATCTCGCTGGTGCTTGCCGCAACGCCGCTGTTGCGACCGCCCGACAGGCCCTGTGGCTCAGAGTTGGGGACGACCGCGGTCCGGGGCGTCGACGCGAGACGTGCGACGAGGCGCTCACGGAGCGCCTCGTTGTGATCGACGACGAGCACGATCTCGTCGGCCGGTCGGGTCTGGTCCAGGACCGAGGCGACTGCCTCGAGGATCTGATCCCAGCGCTGCTCGGTATAGACGCAGATGACGACCGCGATCGACGGGTCGCGGTCCACCTACACCGCGCCGGCGAGCGTCCGGTCGTTGACGGCGTCCTCGACATCGAGAGGGACGACGACGGCCTCGGGATGGGCGACGCTGAGCGTCGTCACCGCGACGTCGACGTCCGCTTCGTTGCGGAAGCGCTCGCGCACGATCTGCTTGAAGACGCGCCACCCGTCGGGGATCGCCCGCAGGTTGCTCTCGCCGAAGATGCGCGCTGCTTCCATGCTGGGCACCTCGGCGACCCGAAGGCCCACGATGTGCGCCCGCAGGTTCATCTCGGTCTCGATCTCGAAGCCGGTGCTGCGCAGGTCGAGGAGCGGCAGGACATCGCGCCAGAAGGCGTTGAAGCCGTAGCACAGGTCGCTGTAGCGGACGCCGTGGACCACCCGGACCATCATGGTGAGGCCGAGGTTGCCCATGCGCCGGATCATGGTGAGGTCAGCCGAGCCGCCCCCGTCCACGTAGCGCGAACCCTTGACGTAGTCGGCGCCGGCCATGAGGGCATCGACGAACGCGACGATCTCCTCGGGCATCGTGGAGCCGTCCGCGTCGATGCTGACGATGATGTCGCCGGTGGCCGCTTCGAACCCCTGGCGAAGGGCTGAGCCCTTGCCGCGACCGACCTGCATGAGGATGCGCGCGTCGGGCCGCAACTCGCGTGCGACGGCGACGGTGTCGTCCTTGGAATGTGCGTCGACGACGATGACCTCGGTGATGAGATCAGGGAGCCGCGGCATGACGTGCGGCAGGTTGGCCGCCTCGTTCATGGTCGGGATGATGACCGTGACCGTGGGTCGCCGCTTGGGCGTGAGACGGGTCGGCGCATCCTGGCGCAAGGCGCGGTTGGACGCAGCGTGAAGCAACGGGATCCCCCTTTCAAGGAGCGGAACGTTCCAGGTCACACCGGATGAAGTCGGGTCCCTGGGAGATAAGTACTACGAGATAGGACGGTAGTACCAGCAAGGTTGCGGGTCAAGCCTCACGCGGTCCCCACGAGGGGATATCGACCGACTATCGGTGCGTCGGGGCAACGCCGGGCCCGTCGTCGGGCGGTTCCAGCGGGACCAGCGGCCGGCCGGCACTGACGACCCGTTCGACGAAGACCATCGTGAGCGTGACGGCGACCACCAGGATCGTGGCCAGGACCGACTCGAATCGGTGCGCCGCATAGAGCGCCATCCCGATCGTGCCGTCGATCCCGAGGCTCAGGACCACCGCCAGCGAGACCACCGCCAGCGAGCCGAGGAAGCCCGCCGCACGGGTGGTCGCCAGCCCCGGCACCAGGAGCAGGTAGCCGAAGACGACGACGATCCGAACGGGCCCGCCGACGTCGAGCGCAAGGATGGTCAGCACCGCCGCAGAGGACGCGACGATGGCCGCGGCGGCCGCCTCGGCCTGGGCCGGCGCCTGACCGGGATCGGTTCTGACGGTCATGGGGCGGCCACCGGGATGTAGCGGTAGAGCGTCCCGCTGTCAGACGTCACCTCGACGTGGAAGCGCGCCGAGCCACCAAGCGCGTCGGTCAAACGCTGCCATGCCCCGCTGGGCATCCCCTGGAGGTCCTCCAGCCGCTCCTGGCCGTTCGTGAGGAAGAGGTACGCCGGGTGGCCCTCGCGGGTCGCGTCGAGCTCCTTGGCCACGATCTCGGGCGTGAGCACCTCGACCGTCTCGGCCAGTTCGAAGTGGTGGTACTCCTCGTAGAACCGGTAAGCGATCGGGCTGTTGTAATCGACCGTCGCGACGAGCGAACCCTGCGGGACCGTCCGGTAGACCTGGTCGGTGAGCGCGAGCTCACCGGGCTCGACGATGTCGGCCCGTTCGTTGCCGTAGCGTCCGATCACGAACCCGACGGCCATCCCGGCACTCAGCAGGACGAGGAAGACGGTCTGGAGCCGCGAACGGTCATACGAGACCGGGAAGATGGCGGCCGCCGCGAGGAACGCCATCGGCGGGAGGGCGAACAGGAAGACGCGCAGGAAGATCTCACCGCCGTAGCTCTGCAGGCCGATGATCCCGAACGGGACGACCGCCAGGGCGACCGCGGCCACATCCCAGATCCCGACGCGCAGACGGCGCAGGATGCCGAGGAAGGCCAGCCCCCAGAACGCACCCGAGAAGAGGATCCGCTCCAGGACCACGAAGACATGCCCGGGGCTGCCGCGGACCCGCGAGCCGATCGCCGAGCCGGTCGTCCCGCCGGCGTTGCCGACGTCGTGGAGCAGCGACGAGAGGTTTCCCAGCAGGAACTCCTGACCCGCAAAGCTCACCCACAGGATCGTGATGAGCGCGACGAGGATGGGCAGCGACTTCAGGCTGGTGCGACCGACGATGACCAGCGCGAGCGAGGCGCCGATCATCGCGAACGGGGTCAACTGGTGGCTTGCGGCACTGATGGTCGCGAGCGCGACCACGATCAGCAGCATCCCGACGCGGGCCCCAGCCACATTGCTGGATGGCTTCGTCAGGTCGACGACGACGGATCGCGGCAGGCGCATCTTGCCGAGCACGCGCATCACCCAGTCGCGTGACGACGGCGCGCGCCGGAAGAACCACGCCACGAGGGCCAGGAACCACACGTACAGGATGAAGTTCATCCCCTGCGGGGAGAGGTAGTCCTGACCGACCCAATTGCCGAGAAGCAGGAACCAGAGAGCCACGAACGACAGCCGGCGATCGTTGGCGAAGGCGTTCACGAGGATCCACATCGCCGGGAGGACGGCGAAGATCGTGGCCAGCGGGACCCAGGCCGCGACGGCCATGAGGTCGACCTGCGAGAGCTGCGAGATCATCGCCGCCGCCGCGAAGAACAGCGGCCAGCTGAACCGCGCGTCGAGCTCCGGGAAGAACCGCTCGTTCCGGGTGATCGCCTCGATCAGGCCGAGATGGACGTAGACCGTGTTGAAGCGGGGGAGCGCCTCGATGATCGCGGGCGTCCCGTAGAGGATGACCGCGATCGCCACGATGCAGCTGACCGCGAGACGGGTCGGGATATGACGCGCCTCACAGGCGACCGCGAACGCCGCCGTGACGAGCGCGACCCCGATCCAGTGGCCCCATGGCAGGGCACCGACCAGACCGACATCCGTGAGATCGGCGGACGTGATCCGGCGGAGGGTGACCAGCCATACGGCGACGCCTCCGCCAAGCAACAACCAGCCGATCGCCGCGGTGCGATCGCCTGCCGCGAACTGACGCACATCCCTCCTGGGATCCGGCCGAAGGGGCGCCGATCGCCGACGACCGCTTGGTGTGGCAGGATACCGGCACGGGGCTCCAAGTGCGAGAAGGGCGGGATCGCCGGTCCTCCCCGGGGATCGCTGGCGGCATACGATGCGAACCCATCTCGCCCGAAAAGGACCCTCGACCAAGTGAGCGTCATCCGGCACTCATTCCGATTGCTCACCGTGATCGCGCTGGTGGTCGTGCTCATGTCCAGCGGTTCGGGCCTGCGTCCGCCGCTCGCCGCGGGTGACACGCCATCGCCGGGGGCGACCCCGCCCGCGGCCGTGCCCACGCCCGACGCCCTGCCCACGCCGCGATCCTCGAGCCATCCGGCGAGCCGTCCTCCGGCCACCCCCGGACCGACGTCCGGTTCGTCGCTGCCGGTGGCCACGCTGCACGTCGAGACCGGCGGCGACGACGGCGGGGATGGTTCTGCGGCTCGACCGTGGCGCACGCTCGCGGCCGCGGTCGCGTCCGCGCCGTTGGGTGCCGTCATCCAGCTGGGGCCCGGCACGTTCGATGGCGCGATCGTCCAGCGACCGGGCCTGACCATCATCGGCACGCCCGGGCAGACCACTGTCACCGGTGGCCTCCGTGTCCGGGCCGATGACACGACCGTGTCGTCCCTGACGATCAGTGGCGCCGCTCCGGGGTACAACGGCGGGCTCGAGGTGACGTCCGTCCGTGGTGCGGTCATCACCGACAACCTCGTCCAGGGCAACACCTTCGGGATCTACCTGTCCGATGCGATCGGCGCAACGGTGGACGGCAACACGATGACCGACAACGGGTATGGCCTCGAGGTCCACGGCGCGACCGATGGGACGGTCGTCCACGGCAACCAGATCGTCAACAACGAACGCCGGGTGGACGCGTCGCGGGGTGCCGGCGGCGTCAACTTCTATCTGACCACGGGCGGGATTCGTCTCGAAGGCAATCTGATCAGCGGCAATCACGACGTCGGGATCGAGATCTTTGGCGCAACGGCACTCGACATCGTCGGCAACCAGCTCACGGGCTCGAACGATCTCATCGAGACGGGAACGCAGGACGGCAAGCCGTGCAGCGGCATGACGATCATCGGCAACACGTTCTACAGCCAGCGGGTCGGCGACAGTGACGAGGAACACGGGATCTACCTGCGTTGCGCCGTCGACAGCGTCGTCGCCTGGAACACGTTCGATAGGCTCGATCGGTTCGCGATCGGCCTCGTCGCCGGCACCGGCGGCTTCAACGGTCCGCTCGCGCGGGTCCACATCTCCAACGACATCGTCTACGGCGGGCGTGCCTTCAGCATCGATTCGGCGCTGCCGTCGAGCGTCACGATCGACCATGACGTCCTGTTCCCGTGCCATCGCGTGCTCTGCCCAGTGCTTGGCAACGAGATCGCGTTCGTGAGCGGGCACGATGGCACCACGGACTTCGACCGGTTCCGCGCGTGGACCGGCTATGAAGCCAACGGGAGGCGCGCCGACCCGCTTTTCGTCAACCCGGACGGGCACGACTACGGTCTGCAGGCTGGATCCCCTGCGGCTGGGTTCGCAGGCGCCCAGGACGCGCCGCCGAACTGAGCGATCCGCCGGTGCAGGCCCCGGTCAGATGTTGAGCAGGATCAGGAAGAGGGCCTGGCCGAGCATCGCCCCCCATAGGTTGCCGGTGCGCCGGACCACGCCCGCGGTCACGACGGCCAGCCCCACCGTGATGAGGGCCCACGTCAGGGATGCCGCGTCGATGGCCAGGGCGGCACAGGCGCCGGCAGCCAGGGCCATGCCCCAGCCCGGCGCGTGTCGTTCGAGGACCGCTGGGATCACGCCACGGAACGCCAGACTCTCGGCGTAGGCCATGAGCAGGGCGTATGGGATCGACCGGATGGCGAAGGCGCCGCCGATCGTGCCCCACGCGACGCGATCGCCCAGCGCCAGCGCAGCGACGGCGCCGGCGACGCCGAACCCGACGACCACCGCAGCCTGGATGAGCGGCTGGCTCGGCCGGACGAGGCCGATCACTCGTCGATCAAGGCGGACGGACCGGGCGACCAGCTGGGTCGCGATTGCGAAGGGAGCGGCGATGAAGACAGACCAATCGAGGGTCGGGACGCCCTCGATCGGCATCGTCGCCCAGAGGAGCCGCAGGAGCGGGACGAGCATCAGCACGGCCGAGGCGTCGCTCCAGCTGCTCGATGAGCGCGCCGTCGTCGCGAGCCAGACGAGGAAGAGCCCATCGAGCAGGATCCCGTAGAGCGGCGCATAGGCACCCACGATCCCGACGGCGGCGAGGACGGCGACCCAGATCGCCAGGCGGGTCAGTTCGTCGGACGGCTCATCGGCATAGGCGTCGGTCGCGCCGGTCAAAACAGGATCACCAGCGCGCGCCCGAGCACGATCGATCCGATCGCGACGCACAGGGCGACGATCGGGCCGTCGAGACGACGGACCGCGTCCTCGGCGCGCGGATGGACCACGAGCTCGATCTCACGGATGAGGAGCAGCGCGATCAGGACACCGGAGGCGATCCCCGCCAGGATCAGGGTCCGCGTGTCGAACGGGATGGTTGCGATGAGGTGGCGACCGACGTCGCCGACCACGATGGGGATGATCGACCTCCGCGTGCCTGCCTGGTTGGGGCGTCGGCGAGCCTAGCACACAGGTCGTTCAGGACCAGTGATCGAGGCTCCCTCCCGGTGCCAGGTCGTGGACGACCACATCGCCAAGGCCGCGGGCAGCGAGGTCCCGGCGGAACTCGTCGGGCGTCCCGACGAGGGCCGGGAAGGTGCCGTAGTGGATGGGGACCACCTGGCGGACCCCGAGGAGCTCGACGGCCAGCGCAGCCTCGCGCGGGCCCATCGTGAAGTGGCCGCCGATCGGCAGCAGGGCGATATCCGGGGCGTAGAGCTCGCGGATCAGGGCCATGTCGGAAAAGACATTCGTGTCACCCGCGTGGTAGATCCGGGCTCCGTCCAGACCGATGACGAAGCCGGCGGGCTCGCCGAGATAGAGGGTCGTCTCACCGCCCGGGTTCCAGTCCCCCGCGGAGTGGTCTGCGCCGGTCATCGTGACCGAGACGCCCGCCGGATGGATCGTCCCGCCCTTGTTCATGCCGATCACGGCGTCGTTCCCGCCCGGCAGACGGCGCCCCAGCCACAGGCTCATCTCGTGGATGCACGGCCAGGCCGGGTTCAGGCGGCTTGCCAACGCGACCGCATCGCCCAGGTGGTCGCCGTGACCGTGCGTGACCAGCAGCACGTCGCAGCGGTCGACGGCGCCGGCCGGTTTCGGCGAGCGCGGATTGCCGAACCACGGGTCCACGAGCACCGTGGTGCCGTCCGCGCCACGGATCTCGACGCACGCATGCCCGTACCAGGTGATCACCGGACCGCCATCGATCCCCATCGAGACACCTCCTGTCCCGTCGATGCTAGCGACGCGGCTACACTCGCGTACGTGCCCGCCACACAGATCGCCGAGAACCTTGCCTTCATCAACTGGACGGTCCTGACCGGGCTGGGATTGGGTTCCTACGGTGCCGTGACGCTCCTTCGACGGCGCGCGATGGTCACCGGCGGGTACCTTGGGTTCACCACGCTCTGTGCCATCGGGTTCGGCATCCTCGCCTGGTTGTCCGATGGCGCCCTGCCCCAGACCCTGGGGGCGTCGCCCGTCGTGGTCGATCCGGGCTGGGATGCGCCGCGTCGCGCGGCGCTGCTGGCGTTCTGCGTCCTGGCTGGCTCCGGTCTGGTGGCCCGCCGCCTCCGGCCTCCGCAGGCGCCGTTCGTGGAGGCCGCGGCCGCGGCCGCCGGTCTGGCGGCCATCGTCGGCGGCGCCCTGACCTGGGGTGGCGGCGCGCTCGGGGTGGTCCTGCTGATCGTCCAGCTCGCCTCGGTGATGGCGGCGACCGGCGGCGTCTTCGCGGCGATGATCCTCGGCCACTGGTACCTCGTCACGCCAAAGCTTCCCGAGGCGCCGCTCATCCTCCTCGCCCGCGCGCTCCTGCTGGTGATGGTCATCCAGACGGTGCTGTTCTGGGTCTGGATCGCGACCGGTGCCGGACCGGCCCACGGGGCGCCGTTCGCGGCCCTGGCGGGGCCATGGGCGCTCTTCGTCTGGCTGCGGCTCATCGTCGGGCTGGTATTCCCCCTCATCGTCTCGTGGGCGTCGGTCCAGACGGCGCGCACCCGATCCATGGAATCAGCGACCGGTCTGCTCTACATCGACGTCGGGTCGATCGCAGCCGGCACGATCCTCGCCGCCGGGCTCTACTTCGGCGCCGGGCTGCTCGTCTAGGAGGCGTCATGGCCAAGAACGATCGAAGCTGGTACCCCGATGGCACGGACCACGACTGGATCGAGGCACAGGGGCGCACACCGATCGGTGCCTTGCTGGCCATCGAAGCGGCCGCCGGACCGCTCGACATCCCGATCGTGGATCGAGCGACCGGCCGCGTCCTGGCGGTCCTCGCGGCCGGCCGGCGACGGATCCTCGAGGTCGGGACGGCCTATGGCTACTCGACGCTGTGGATGTCGCTGGGTCAGCCTGCGGACGGCACGATCGTGACCATCGACCCGGACCACACGCGGACAGCGCTCGCCCGCGGCTGGTGGCGCGAGGCCGGCGTTCCGGACGGGCGCATCCAGGTGGTGTCGAAGCCGGCGCTCGCGGCCTTCGCCGAGGGCGACCCCGACCTTGCCGGACCGTTCGATCTCGTGTTCATCGACGCCCTCAAGCCCGAATACCAGGCCTATGTCGAGGCCGTCGTCGACCGACTGAACCCGGGCGCCCTCGTCGCCGCCGACAACGTGCTGTGGAGCGGTCGCGTGACGGGATCGCGCGCCACGCCCGCGAGCGACGCCAGCACGGACGCCTTGCGCGCCTTCGACCAGTCCATGCTGGCCGACCCCCGCTTCGACGCGACGATCCTGCCCGTCGGTGACGGCATCCTCATCGCCACGTGGCGCGGGTCGCGATGACCGTCGGCATCCGGATCCGCCTCTTTGCGCTCCAGCGTGAGCTGGCCGGCGCGCGCGAGATCGCCGTCACGCTCATGGAGCCCGCGACCATCGAGAGCGCCTGGGCCGCCCTCGTCGAACGGCACCCCGTGCTGGCGCCAGGCCGGCCCTCGGTCCGCTTCGCCCGCAACGGGTCGTACGCGGACGCCGATACGCCCCTCGCCGATGGCGACGAGGTGGCGATGATCCCGCCGGTCTCCGGTGGCACCGACCGGCGCATCCTCGAGTTGCGCGAAGGATCATTCTCGAATGCCATCCTCGGCGAGCTCGCGGACCGGCTCGTCGATCCGGGTGACGGCGCCGTCGTCGGGTTCATCGGACGGACCCGCTCCACCCCTGGGACACCCGCACCAGGCCAGGAGGCCGAAGCCGCGCGTCATGCGGGACGCGTCGTCGGGTCACTCGGCTACGAGGCACACGAGACCATGGCCCTCGCCACGCTCCACCAGATCGCCGACGAGATCGCCGCGCGGTTCGGCGTGACGGGGCTGGCGATCGTCCATCGGACGGGCGATGTGCCGCTGGGTCAGCCGTCGATCGCGATCGTGGCGGTGGCGCCGCACCGCGACGTGGCATTCGAGGCCGCCCGCTACGCCATCGACGAGACGAAGGCCCGCGCGCCGATCTGGAAGGCGGAGCGGTTCGAGGATGGCCATGTCTGGATCGGACAGCCCACCCGCACCGGACCAGGAAAGGGCAAAGCATGAAGGTCTACATCAGCGTCGACATGGAGGGGATCGCGGGCGTCAGCCACCCCGACCCCACGGGCTCCGGGCACGCGCGCTATCCCGCGATGGTGGAGCTGATGATCGGCGAGACGAATGCGGCCATCGAGGGCGCGTTCGCCGCCGGCGCCACCCAGGTCCTCGTCAACGACAGCCACGGCTCGATGTACAACCTGCTCCCCGCGGCGATCGATCAACGGGCTCGCGTCCTGCAGGGCCAGAAGCCGTGGTCGATGGTCGCCGGAGCGGGGCCGGATGCCGGCTTCGGCGTCGCTCTGTTCATCGGCTACCACGCCCGGGCCGGCCACCCGAGTGGCACGATCGCGCATACCTACTCGGGAGCGCCCGTGGAGACCCGGCTGGCTGGACGAGCCACCGGCGAATACGGGCTCAACGCCGCGGCGCTCGCCACGTGGGGCGTACCCGTGGGTCTTGTGTCCGGCGACGATGCGCTTGCAGCCGAGGTGATCGGCTGGCTGCCATGGGCGGAGCGCGTCATCGTCAAGGAGGCGATCGGGACGACCGCGGCCGCGTCGCTCCATCCCGCCGAGGCCTGCGCTCTGATCCGGGCCGGCTCCCGGCGTGCCGTGGAACGGGCAGCACGCGGCGAGATGCTCCTCCTCCAGCTGGATCCGCCGGTCGCGCTCGAGGTTGACTATCGCCGTGGCGTGGAGGCGGATTTCGCGGCGCTCGTGCCGGGTGCGGAACGCATCGGCGACCGGACCGTCCGCTACGTCGCACCGGACGGTGCGGCTGCGCTCGCGGCGTTCATGACCGGCAATCGCGTGGTGAGCACGCTCGCCTGAGCTTGCCGACCGGTAGACTCCAGCCATGAGCGCGGACTGGGGACCGCTCGATCGCCTTGTCGCACGGGCTGATGAGCTCGCCGTGACCATGGGCGCTCGGGCCCGCATGCAGACTTCCGTGAGCCAGGAGCGCGCGCTCCTGCGCCTGTTCGGCGTCACCGGCCTCGATGCGAGCGGTCGTCCGCTGGCGGGCGCCACGGTCGACCGCTGGCTCGCGCGCGATCCCCGCGGGCTTGGGGGTGGGATCGCCCTCCCGTTCGCGATGGGTCTGCTTGAGTACGACCTCGATCCGCAGCAGCTCGCCCTCGACGTCGCCTCGGGCTCGGTGGACCTCGGCCTGGAGGCGAACCTCCTGCGCGAACCGGACCGGCGCGCGGTCGCCGAGGCTGAGGCGCAACGACTCGCCCGTGCGGCCATCGATCGGATCGATGCCGACCGGACGGCCCGTCTCGAGATCATCGGACTGCTCGGTGATGCCGCGCCGCCGTGGATCGGGGCTGCGCTGTCGGAGACCGAGCTCGCCGGCGCGATCCTCGAGATGACAGAGTTGGTCAACGCCGGGGTGGACGTCCTGCGCGTCGAGGTGCCGGTGGGCCGAGAGCTGGCGACCCAGATGCAGCGAGCGGGCCAGGAGGTTCCCGAGTGGCGGGCTGGGGAGCGGTCCCGCAAGACCGGCCGTCCAACGACCGAGCCCACCCCGACCGGCAGTCAGCGCGCCCTGGCGGAACTCCGGCGCGTGGCGGATCACCTGGCCGCCCAGCGGCGTGCCTATGTGCGCCTGGCGACGTCGGCCCCGGCACTGTGGTCGCCCGAGGATGCGGTCGTGGCCGCCTTCGAACGGATCGACCTGGTGGAGGCCGACCCGATGGCAGAGATCGTGGCGACCGGCGTCGACCCGGACCGAGCCCTCGCCGACCATAGCTTCGCCGACCGGATCCATCGACGAGCCGGGACCATCGTCTCGATCGGTGCGGGTTCGCTGGTCGTGGCCCCGGACCTCCGGGCCGGTGTCCCAGCCGGCCCCGCCACGCGCTCGGGCCGCGCCCTCGGTCTGCAGCTGCTCGCCGTGGCCCTTGCGCGCGGCGAAGGATTGCCGGATGCGCAGCTGACCGTTGCCGCGCTGCCGTCATGGATCGTCGACGAGCCTGCCGCCGGAGCGCGCTCGATCGCCGAGGTCGCCGTCCGGCGGGCCCTGTACCCGGACCTCGCACTCGCCTTCGACGAGCCGGAAGGCCCACCGGACCGCGTCGCGAGCTGGCCTCAGGCACTCGCCGCGGTGCTCGTGGATGCCGGCGACGCCACCCTCATCATGCGCCGACCTGGTCGTCGCGCCTCCGTGGTCCGCGAGGCGCGCGCCGCGACCCGGATCGCCGCCGAGGTCGCATCGGCGCGCCTCCACAGTGGGCTGGCCGGGATCGCCCTCGAGCATGCCCGCGGGATCGTGGCGGAGGCCATGGCCACGCTCGACCTGCTCGGCGAGCACGGCTGGCTGATCATCGCCGGCGATGCTCCCGAGATCGCGTCCACACGGGCGCTCGGCGGCGATGCGGTCGCGGACCGGACGGAGACGTTCGATCCGTTCGAATCCGCGCTTGGTGCGCGTTCGCGCTAGACCAGGGTCTTGACGTGGTCCGCGAGGCGGATCGTGAAGGCCAGCAGGCTCAGGGTCGGGTTCGCGTACCCATGGCCGTTCGAGAAGATCGAACTGCCGGCCACGAACAGGTTCTCGATTCCGTGGACGCGCGCGCTGGCATCGACCACACCGAACGCTGGGTCGGCGTGCATCCGGGTCGAGCCCATCGGATGGTGGAAACCGGTGTGGTACGGCCGGGTGGAGCCATCGAAGTCGACCCAGCGCTCGAACCGTCCGAGTCCGGATCCCTCCAGCTCCGCGGCGAGGATCCGCGTCGAGCGGATCAGGTTCTCCTGGTCGGCTGCGGACCACGTCCAGTGCAGCTGGACGGTCTGGCGACCGAGCCGATCACGCCGATCGGCGAGCGTGATCCGGTTCTCACGGTCGGCGGTCTGCTCCGCCGCCGCATGCAGCTCGATCCTCGAGTACGGCGAACGATCGACCGTGGGTCGTGACCAGCCGCCGTGATATTCCTCGTAGTCGCGGTGGAAGCGACGCACGATGTCGACGGTGGCCCGCGGGGCGCGTGCCAGCGCGGCCAGGTGACGGAGCGGCGCACCGGGGCGTTCGCCGCGGGCCAGGACCTGGAAGGTCTTGAGCGCCCGCTCCGCGGGCGATCCGAAGGTCGAACGCTGCGGGGTGAGCACGGCGCTCAGGTTGAGCAACTTCTCGTCGCGTTTGACCGCCTCGTCGATGGTGAGCAGGCCGCTCACCAGGGTCGCTCCCACCCAGCGCATGTCGTAGAGGCCGATCTCGTCGATCAGCCCGCGACGCGCCGGGACCAGCATCCCGAGCCGGAACTCCGGATGGTCCGTGACGTATCGCCCGACCGTGTCATGGCGGTTGCCTGGCCCGCCCGGCCGAGTCGCCTGGGACAGGAGCAGCAACTGCGCGTTCTCCACGCCACCGCCGGCCAGGACGAAGACCTTTGCTGCGACCGAGAAGACCGCGCCGTCGGGGCCGCTTACCTTCGCCGTGCGGATCTCCCCGCCCGTGTCATCGCCCTCGAGTTCGAGCACGGTGCAGCCCAGGTAGAGGTCGATGTTCTCGGCGGCGACGAGATCGTCGCGGTAGCCGAGCGCGAACACGTCGCGCGAACCGTGCTGCGAGATCTTCGTGGTGACGGTGGCGTCGCGGAACTGCAAGGGCACCTGCGCCTCGTTGGCCCAGCGCGCCACGCTGTAGTCGAATGGGGCGCCGTTCCAGGTCCGCTGCGCACGCACGTAATACGGCGTGAGGCTCTCGAGAGCGACCGGCCAGCCGCTCTCGGGCCGATCCGGGTCCGCCGCGAAGTCGATGCCCTCGGGTGGCACGCTGCGCGCGTAGACCCGACCATCGCCGGGCTCGGTGTGATACAGCCACAGATTGGGCGTGCCGCCGAAGCCCCGCTGCCGTCCACCACCCACCGAATCGGTTGAGTGGTGATGGGAATCCATATCACCGGCGCTCAGCGCTTGGGTAGCTGGATCGGGCACGAACCCGCCGCTCTCGAGGACAGCGACGCGGAACGGCTGCCCGATGCATTCACGGGCGAAGGTGATTCCGGCTGGTCCGGCACCGATGACGCAGACGTCGGTTTCGATGACGGCCCGTGAGCCGAGGGGGACAGGATCGGTCAGCACGTGATGGGGTCTTCTGGTCGACCTTCCGGCCGCCAGCGGTCGGGGTCCGCTGGGATGGGGACGAATCAAGGGAGGAA